>JAIBCG010000033.1 GCA_019694295.1 Saprospiraceae bacterium | reverse complement strand
TAAAATCTTCTTCATGTAGATTCTTGTTTATATGTTTTAATAATTTACCCCTATAATACTGTGTACTTATTTTGCATCACAAATTTAAGATTTTTATCCGTATTTTCGCTTAACTAAACGACATTGATTATATACCTGCAATATTTTGGCAGTTAGTCTTGGCACGTGGTATCTTCTATTGTAAGGAAACGAATATTTCTTTTCAATCCTTCGTATTTTGCCCTGCTCACCGGTGTGCGCTGAAGTATTTCGTTGAATATATCCTCTCTAAGATCCTGCCAGTCGTTTTTTGTCATTTGTAGAAGGTCCTTGTGTGGTTCGAAATCGGGTTCGTTGTGCCTTTTGGCGAATCGGTTCCATGGGCACACTTGCTGACAAATGTCGCAGCCGAACATCCAGCCTTCGAGTTTGTCCTTGTATTCTTCGGGTATATTGTCGCGTAGCTCAATAGTAAGATATGAAATACAACGCGACCCGTCCAGTATATAGCCTTGTTTTGAGATGGCATCAGTAGGGCAGGCATCTATACAACGTGTACAAGTACCGCAATGGTCTTTGATGGCATGTGTCGATTCGAAATCATAATCAACAATCATTTCGGCAAGGAAAAAATATGATCCGACCTGTGGCGTAATCAGCAGGGTATGTTTGCCTTTCCATCCTAAGCCGGCCTGGGCAGCCCAATTGCTTTCCATTACGGGTGCTGAGTCTGTAAAATACCTTCCTTCCACGGGTTTGTCTGCTATTTGCTGCAGATATTCGAATAGGAGCTTCAATTTTTTCTTTACAACTTTATGGTAATCGCGTCCGAAGGCATACATCGATATTTTTGGGGCATCCGGGTCGGCCTGTTTATCCGGATTGTAATAATTGTAGCTTAAAGAAATGACTGTCTTTGCCCCAGGTACAAGTTGTGTCGGGTCCACTCTCTTATCAAAATTATTCTCGAGATACGACATATTGCCCGCATGACCGCCACGGAGCCACGCCTCCAACCTTTCTGCTGCGGTATCGAGCCTTCCTGCCTGTGAAAACCCAATGTTCTGAAACCCGAGTTCGTGTGCGTAATGTATAAGCCGTGTCTGTATTGTATTATGCAAAATAAGTTTATTAAAATGAATGTTTGTCCTGTACAACTTCATCAAGTGAAGAAGAAAGCCAAGCTGATACAATCGAATATTGAGCAAACAGATACGTGACCATAATCAAAAATGACGCTGCATCAAAGGGTGTGTGAAATTTGTTGATGGCAAGTATGCTGTCCGATACAACAAAGGATACAGCACCCAATATCAGTTGGTTTGCTGGCCGGGATTGCATAGCACGGGATGCCCATACCGCATTTAACAGCATATAACTAATGACAACCGCATAAACCATGACCGGAATCTTCATTTCGCCCAAACCCGGATTCAAAATATATAGCAAAATTACCAAATACAGACCAATCAAGCTTAACAAAGCGACATTCCATTTGGTGGATATTGCCTTGTACGGAGCCTTTAACCTGAACAAAACAATATATAATATATGTGCCAACATGAAAGCCGCCAGACCAAGCAAAAAGAAAATGGAGCTTTTATAAACAAGTAACAATAATGTATCGCCTGCCCAGGAAAAACAAAGCGCAAGTACAAGCAGAGTTTTACCGACAATGCCCTTCGATGACACCACAAGCAACAACAAAGGAAGCAGTAATAATGGTTTCATAGCAAAAGTCAAACTTTCGAAGCCTGAAACGAGTGCTGTAAGATAAATGACAACAATGGCTAAGAATACCGATTTGAACAGATTTGTATTGCGGCTATAGTTTGAATTTGTCATTTTTAAGATTTTAGTTGTCATTCAATTTGACAGAGCCTAATATTGTTTTAGACTGTTTGTAATCAATCGTCATTTTTTTCAAACTATGCAGTTGGTTGTAAAGTGGACTGTTTCAATTCGTACCTCACCATATACAAAGTAATCAAAAAAGATGCTACAAGCCAGCCGGTTACCACATATTCACCAGCCCATAATTTTTCCTGAATCAATTCAACACTACCAAATACGTATAAAAGACTAAAGCCGGACAAGGTCTTTAGTGCCTCCCACCAGATAGCCATAGCTTTACCATCCATCAACTCGGTGTAAGCATAGACTGCTAAAAACACATACAGACCATAGTAAAATATACCGGGTGAACCGATTTCCTTTAGATTTCCAAAAAAGAACAGGCAAAACACGAACACCGATATCAATTGTACACCACTCCACAACTGAAGTACGAAAGTGGTAGCAGGATTGTATTTGTCGAATTGAAAAATATCCTCAATACCGGGCACCGGAAATTGTTCATCTACATCTTTTGGCCGCCAACCGGTAGGCATAAACCAAATTTTTAGTTTGTCATTTAGGTTTTTAGTCCTTAGTGCATCAGTTAACATCAGCACCAAATGCTGAAAATTGATACGGATTGGATTCCAGGTCTTTGCCGGACGTGTAATGCCATACACAGGGCGAATGTCATCCCGTTCTTCCTGAAAAGTTCCGAATAATTTGTCCCAGATAATAAATATCTGGCCATGGTTCTTGTCAATGTATTCCGGGTTAATGGCATGATGAACCCGGTGATGCGAAGGCGTAACGATAATTTTTTCAAGAAAACCCATGCGCCCTATATGTTGTGTATGATACCAGAATTGGGCAAACAGATGCAACGGAGCCACAGTGGCAATCACTTCTGCAGGAACACCCAATAAGGCTGCCGGCACTAAAAAGAAAGCAAATAGATTGACAAATGACGACACACTCTGACGCAGTGCACATGCCAGGTTAAACTCCTCACTGCTATGATGAATGGCATGTTTGTTCCAGAAAATATTAATCTCGTGCGAAAGCCTGTGTACCCAGTATCCCTGGAAGTCAAGTGCTATAAACGCTGTTGTGAAGACCAACAGATTACTCTTTAGTTCGAAAACTGCAATATGCTTTACAAGCCAAGAATAACTGAGGATAGTGACAGAAAGCCCAAGGACATCTTTGACAATGTTGGTGATGCCCGAGCTCAGGCTAGATACCATATCCATATACCGGACGGTATCGTAGTCTTTCAGGTATCCGTACATCTTTTCTGCCAGCACAAGTACCAGAAATACCGGCATGGCGATGAGCAGTATTTTACCGTATTGCTCCATATCAAACGGTTTTTATTTCAGATACAAAAAACATCAGGTTAATTCTGCTGCAATTTAACAGGTTTTTCTTAATTTTGGAATACGACAGCTTGTTTACCATTTTATTAAATAGAAAATAAAGATAAACCAGCGAAAGTGCAGTCTTCAAAATTGTTCTGTTATGAATTATCCAAATGTTTTTAGCCCGCTAGATCTGGGTTTTGTGATGCTACGCAATAGAATCATTATGGGTTCTATGCATACCGGTCTTGAAGAAAAGAGTGGTGGATTTGAGCGGATGGCTGTATTCTATGCCGAACGCGCCAGG
Organism: Saprospiraceae bacterium; assembly: GCA_019694295.1. Classification (GTDB taxonomy): domain Bacteria; phylum Bacteroidota; class Bacteroidia; order Chitinophagales; family Saprospiraceae; genus JAEUUM01. The sequence goes on along the minus strand of JAIBCG010000033.1, from coordinate 26,889 downwards.
GCAGATGCAGGCTTGATTGTGACTGGAGGAATTTCGCCCAACAGACTCGGACGGCTGTACCCGTTCGGGGCAAAACTTACAACAAAGCACGAAGCAGACAAGCACCGAATCATAACGGATGCCGTACATACAGAAGGTGGCAAAATCTGCCTACAGATACTACATGGTGGCAGGTACAGCTATCATCCCTTTGCGGTAGCACCTTCAGCACTTAAAGCTCCGATTTCAAAGTTCAGACCATGGAAAATGTGGCAATGGACCATACGGTCAACCATCAGGGATTTTGGCAACACAGCATTTCTTGCAAAAAAAGCAGGTTATGATGGTGTCGAAATAATGGGGTCTGAAGGTTATCTTATCAATGAATTCATAGCTCCGCGTACAAATAAACGTATGGATGAATGGGGTGGTAGTTTTGAGAATAGAATCCGTTTTCCACTCGCCATAGTCAGGGAAATAAAACAACGGGCCGGCGATGATTTTCTCATCATATTCAGACTGTCAATGCTTGATCTGGTGGAAGAAGGCAGTAGCTGGGATGAAGTGGTAACACTGGCCAAAGAGCTCGAAAAGGCAGGTGTGCACATCATCAATACAGGTATAGGCTGGCACGAAGCCCGGATACCTACCATCGCTGCTACGGTGCCGAATGGTACATTCAGCTGGGTGACCCAAATGCTTAGGAACGCGGTGAAAATCCCATTGGTGACATCTAATCGTATAAATACGATAGAGCAAGCAGATACAATATTACAAAACGGTGGTGCCGACCTGATTTCTATGGCGCGACCGTTTCTGGCCGACCCGGAAATCGTAAAAAAAGCCAAAGAAGGTACCGCGCATCTGACCAATACCTGCATAGCATGTAACCAAGCTTGTCTGGATAATATCTTCAGTGGTAAGACAGCCTCATGTCTGGTCAATCCGTTCGCTTGCAATGAAAGCCTGATGTTGCCCTCTGTGCCGGTCAAAAGGAAGAATATTGCAGTGGTTGGAGGCGGTGTTGCGGGTCTGTCTTTTGCATTGCAGGCGGCCAAACGAGGGCACAGCGTTTCGGTATTCGAACGTCAGGACCATATCGGTGGGCAGTTTGGTTTGGCAGCCCGTATTCCGGGTAAGGAAGTTTACAGTAAGACAGTATCATATTTTGAAGAAAACCTCAAATTGTACGATTGTAAAATATATACCAATACAGTATTTTCAATTAATCATATTGATGAGCACCAGATAGATGAAGTGGTGATAGCTTCAGGTGTACGCCCTCGAAAAATCAATATTCCGGGCATTGATCATCCAAAAGTGATGGATTATACTGAGGCAATCTTACATCCGGAGAAGGTAGGCAGAAAGATCGCAATCATTGGGGCTGGTGGTATTGGCTACGATGTGGCTTTACTCCTGACGGAAAATGACCAGATTAACTTTTTCGATTTTTGGGGAATAGACAAAGAATATCTTAACCGTGGTGGTATCAAAAAAGCAGTAAAAGCCGAATCGAAGCATACTGTTTGGCTGATGCAACGCAAGGAAGGTAAAATGGGTACCACGCTGGGAAAGACAACCGGCTGGATCCACAGGCTAAGGCTCAAACTTGCCGGCGTTAAAACCATTCCTGGAGTAAATTACACAAAGATAGATGATGCCGGCCTACACATAGTGTACAAAAATGAAAAACAATTGCTACCTGCCGATACAATCATCATCTGTGCAGGACAGGAATCAGAAAATGATACGCTCAAGTTGCTAACTACAACAAGCATACCCGTGAATATGATTGGAGGAGCAATGAAAGCCGGAGAACTCGATGCTGAAAAAGCAATCAGAGAAGGTGCCGAACTCGGACTTCATATCTGAAAATTTAACTCAGATTCCGCACTAAGCACTTTACTGCCAATAATTATCAGCTCAAAACCATTTCAAAAGCTCAAAAACCATAGTTCGCTATGCTTTTACCACTTTTTTATGGATTTTTTGTACGAATCATTTTCCTCCAAATTTCTAATGCGCTATTTGGGTATAAAAAAAGGCACCCAATTATTAATTAAGTGCCTTTTGGTGACTCCGGAAGGATTCGAACCCTCAACCCTCAGAGCCGAAATCTGATATTCTATCCAATTGAACTACGGAGCCTTGAGGGCGCAAAGATAATTATTTCAGATTTCAAAAAGATTTTTATCTCAAAAAAGTGCTTAATTATTTTTTGACTGCTTCTCCTTTTTGATGTTTTTGAAGATAATGGAGAAATTGTCCTCGAGTTGGGTAAGCAATACTTTGAGCTGTCTCTTGTTGATGGAATAGGCCATATTAGTTCCCATTTGAGTTACATTTACCAGATCACTTTTTACAAGCTCTTTTAGATGCTGTGATACGGTAGATTGTGCCAGAGGCAATACACTTACGAGTTCACCACAGAATGTTTTTTTTTGTTTTGACAATTCTATAAGGATACTAAGTCTTGCCGGGTGCGATAATGCCTTTGTAAAGACAGAAATATTCTGCAGGTCTGGCGAAAATTCATCACTTTTACTAAATGCCATTTTATTAAATTGTATGAATACGATAAATAATTGTAAATATACAATTAATAAATGATTTAATCAAGTGTTTTCTAAAAACAAAGGCATTTTCTGCGGATATCTACAGAAAATGGCCTTCATTTTTATTGGATTTTTCGTTTCACTAATATGGGTATTATCTAATGATGGTAATAAACCCTGTTATATTCTTTTTCAATTCAGGAATGGTCAATACATAATAATAAGTTCCTGCCGGTAGCGGATTGTTGCGGTAAGTGCCCTTCCAATCATTGGCATAATTTTCTTTTTCATAAACTGCATTTCCCCATCGGTTAAATACGCTGAATGAATTTATCTTGTATGTTTCGAGACACGGTATGAAGAATGCGTCATTGTTGCCATCACTGTTTGGCGTAAACACATTTGGAATAAAATCGCAGATGGTGTCACTTGGCTCATCAATAATCGAATCTTTATCCACGAGAATGCTCAAAGTGGCAGATTCGCAAAGTTCAGGACACAACTCACTGCACACTGTATAATCAATATTATAGCTTCCTTGTGCATCAGCAGGGAAGTCAATGGTGATAAGCCCCTTGTCAATACTGTTGACAGTAAGATTGGAAGGAATATTTGAAAATTTGACAACTATGTTTCCTTTTGTAATATCGTTTGCTAATACATCAAATTGTTTTGTACCTGGGTTGTGCTCAAGCTTGAAAAGATCATCGTTAGCATCTATTCCGCTTTCGACCAATACTGTTAAATATACATTTGACAATGTTGACTGGCATCCGTCAGCGTCCACTTTTACAAGGTACTCTGTATTGTTCTGTACATTTGTTTCACTGATTATCAGTGTTGGCCAGCTTGTAGAATCAATAACTGTAAGACTTCCATCAGCATTCTTTTTATACCATACATAACTAATGTTTTGGCCACCAAATGGAGTTGCTTGCAATACCAATGGCTCACCTTTGCACAAGACAGCATTTTCGGCAGACAGTACAGGTGGTGTAAGATTATTACCAATGTTTACATAAATTTTTTGCTCATCTGTACATCCCTTTTCGGTCAGTAATGTAAGTGTATAGAATCCCTTGTCTGCAGTACTTACATTCGGAATAATGAGACTAAATGGCCCTGCAGATGAAATGGTATCTTTATATACAAGATTATTAGGACCTGTCCATGTGTAAATGATATTACCGGGTACAGGTATATTGTTTACGGCATTGAGGATTAACTCTTTACCTGTACAAATCTGATAATCATCTGTCAGGTTACTGATGACCGGAATCCATTTACCATTACAGTTAAATTCTATCCATTCAGGAATGCCGTTCATGTTAGGGTCAGGGCATGGAGCACCTTCCGGGCATTCTACCTCATCAGGCAGGTCGTCACCATCACTGTCGAGGTCGCGGAAATCCGGTGAACCATCACCATCGGTATCTCTGCATGGTACTAATCCACCACATTCGGTATCGTCGTCAATTCCGTCATTATCACTGTCGAGGTCGCGGAAGTCCGGCAATCCGTCACCATCAAAATCGAAAGGAACAGAAGTACCGGTTATCGGGTTGCCATTGCCATCTTTTATCGGTTGACCGTACTTGTTTACAGTTGGTGTACCCGTTCCGGCAATACCGTCATGATCTGTGTCAGGTATGTTTGCTTCTTCGGTATCCAGTATTCCGTCACCATCGGTATCCAGATCATTGGAATTAGGATAACCATCCTTATCGGTATCCAGGAAGTTGAACGGACCTCCACCCGGGATACCATTGACGTCAACAATTGGTTTGCCATTGCCATATACACCATCGTTGTCAGGGTCAGGCAATCCGTGTTCTGCAACATCGTTGATGCCATCGTTGTCAGAATCCAGATCATTGAAGTCTGGTACACCGTCACCATCAAAATCCTTAAGTGCCGGTAGCTTTCCGTTTACCATATAAGGATAAACATACAGAGGAATACCATTCATATCTATTTGCCCCAAGGTCCCGGATCCATTGTCCAGCCTTCCATTGAGGTCACCGTCAAATAGTGGAAGACCATTTTCTGCCAGATCGGACAAGCCGTCATTGTCAGAATCAAGGTCGTAAATATCAGGCACCAAATCATCATCGAAATCTTTACATGGCACTCCTGCCGGACATTCATCATAATCTGCAATACCATCTCCGTCTGAGTCCAGATCGACAAAGTCATAAACCAGGTCACCATCATGGTCCCATGGTAAATTGCCGGTAAATACTGCTCCGTTATTGTCTTGTACTACAATACCGTCGGCATTAACGATTACAGCACTCGTACCAACAATACCGTCACCGTCAGGGTCTGCATAGCCTGCTTCATTAACGTCATTGAGGCCGTCATTGTCAGAGTCGTGGTCACGGAAGTTTGCCTGCCCGTCTCCGTCATGGTCTTTTGCTTTGGCACTATATGTAATGACATTGGCTGCAGCATCTTTGATTACAAGACCACATACATCCACCACCACAGGGCTCAAACCTACACGGCCATCATTGTCAGCATCGTTGTAGAAGAAAAATTCGAGTACATCCTTGATGCCATCATTGTCAGAATCGAGGTCGAGATAATCGGCAACACCGTCTCCATCAAAGTCAGGTGTTACAACATAGGCAGTACCGGTGACAGCAGGATCAAGGAAGTCGGCATAACCATTAGTACCAACATCTGGTATGCCGCCCGCACCATTGTCTATCATACCGTCTCCGTTTGAGTCGTACTGATCATTGTCTGTTTCTGAAATATCATACGCACCATCGTTGTCTGAGTCCAAATCGTATTGGTTGAGTACCCCGTCGCCGTCAGTATCAATCAAATTAGTGCCACTGATTACTTTTCCTGATATGTCAAGTACCTGACCGAAATTGCTTATCTTAAAGATTGGATCTATGTCAAGCGTACCGTTTTTATCAATATCAGGATAATTGCTTTCAACTATATCTGCTATACCATCGTTATCACTGTCAAGGTCTGCAAGGTTGGCCACGCCATCTTTATCTTTATCGCTTAATGTTGATGTACATACAAGTGTAGCACCTGTAGCATCACCGACTATCACGCCGTCTGAGTTGGCTACTACCGGACCAAGACCTAATTGACCGTCTTTGTCAGGGTCTGGTCCATGATTTTCGGTCACGTCATTTGTGCCGTCGTTGTCCGAGTCAAGGTCAAGTACATCCGGTATGCCGTCACCATCATGGTCTGGCCGTGCCGGATATGTTGTACCGGTTACTGCAGGGTCAATTGTTTTAGGGAAACCATTTATGCCTGTAAGCAACGGATTATTATTTCCGTCAAATACACCGTCATTATTCAGGTCATTACTACTGTATCCGTATTCGGCAATGTCGTAAATGCCATCATTATCAGAATCGAGATCGAGCACATCAGTTATACCGTCATTGTCCGAATCGGCGCAAGGTGCGCCACCGGAACATTCGATTTCGTCGGCTATCATGTCACCGTCAGAGTCAAGGTCAATATAATTTGGTACTCCGTCTTTATCTTTGTCATACAGAGTTGATGTTGACAGAACGATTGATGGATCACCTATGACCATCGGTTGACCCCATTTATTGACCGTCACCGGGCTTGCACCCGCGATGCCATCATAATCCGGATCCGGGCTTTTGTTTTCTGTTACATCAGATATGCCGTCTTTATCAGAATCCAAATCAAGGAAGTTAGGTTTTCCGTCTCCATCACTGTCCAACACGGCAGACGTGGCTTTGATTACAATTCCGTTGGCATCCAACACAGGCACACCCCAGACATCTACCTGTGGCGTTCCCTCGCCCGGCACGCCATCGTTATCCGGATCAGAGTTGTAAGTTTCTGCTACATCATTGATGGCATCATTATCACTGTCTCGGTCGAGATAGTCTCTCACACCATCGTTATCGGTGTCAGGAGGTATTGGAATGCCAACCCCGGTTATTGCCGGATTGATGAAAGGAAGCAAGCCATCTTTAGCAGCCGGTGGTGAAAAACCGGATCCATTATCAAGTGCCCCATCATTGTTGCCATCGTAGTTAGGATAAAAGCCCGCTTCTACAAGGTCAAAAATGCCGTCATTATCACTGTCACGATCATAAGCATCGTATTTTCCGTCTTTGTCTGTATCTGCAGGTTTTGTTTTTGCCTTTGCAGTTAAAGAATTAGCATCAGTAGAAAGAGGAACATAGAACCCATTTGTGCCAAATGCCCCTGTACTAAAATCAATTCTACCATCACCATTGGCATCAGGCACATCATATCCAGACTCTATGAGGTCTGATATTCCATCATTGTCCGAATCAAGGTCGAGGTGATTTGGAACTCCATCGCCATCGGTGTCATATATTTCAGAAAGTTTATCGCAGATGCCGTCTCCGTTAATGTCAGGACAATTATTGGCCACTGCCGGATCATTAGCATCTAAGTAGTTTGGTATAAAGTCACCGTCAGCATCACCGCTTGGGTCAAGTCCACCAGGTAGGCACACGAAACTGCTGTCCGGATTACAGAACTCAAGATAGTCAGCGATGCCGTCATTATCATCATCCAAATCTATATTGTCTGGTATGCCATCACCGTCTGTGTCGGGGTATTTGTCATTACATTCTTTATCTATGGTAAAAGAAGCAGCACCTGTTTTTGTATCTTCGATATAAGACCAGTAGTCGAGCATTTTTTCGTTTCCGAAATTGGAACTATACGTAAAAGGAATGCTCGTGGGAAGTGTGTTGGAAGGTGTGCCACCACCAGAAACTGGACCACCAATGGCAGTATGGTCGTAATAGAAAGAATTGGCCGGACTGTTAGGGCCATTGATACGAGTAATATTGACACCACCCGGATTATTCTCAATATCTGCCATCATGATGTGGATTTCTCCTGTTCTGAATGTCAATTTGAAATTGAATGTGTAATTGCTCTGAGCTGGTATTACAGCGCCGTTTCCGAAAGTGCCGTTCCAATAGAGGCTGTTGTTGCCTTTTTTTACTGATTGAAAATAAACCTTGTCTTCTGCGTCATTAAAATCACCATCGTTGTTTAAATCAAGTTGCAATGAAACCGAACCAGGTAGGTTTACGTCAAAACTGAATACACCTCCGTCACCTTCCTTATACAGACCCGGCGGACAACCGTTACCGGTCGGATTTCCTGGTTTGAACAATAGATTGTCAATTTTTGGTCCTGCTATCTGCGGCGAATTGTTGAGCCAGGTAGCATAGGTCTCATTCCTGAAAACATCTGTTACAAGCGCATTTGCCGGCATGTCATCACTTGGGAGATTGATAAATACTTTGTTGTTGATGAAATTACCCAGATCTTTAGCCTGTGGGTCATAGAAATAATTCTGGCCAGGGGTCCAGCTTGTTGGATCAGCAGACCGTGTATAGTCTGTTTGATTCAATGATTTGTAAATAGGTTTCTGTGCAGCATCTGTGAGTCCGATGTTGTTAGAACTGATTGGGAAACCCCATGGGTCAGTATCATTTAAATCGACCCTGTAAATAAATCCCGCCGGACTAAGAATGAAGAACTTAGGCGAAGAATAGTTGCCATTCTGATTGATGATTGAGATATATTCGTTTGAATACACACGTCCTTTGAGCATTTCGCCCCCTTCATTTGCCGCCTTTATTTTCGATACGGTAATATCCCATGCCAAAATACATCGCTGGATGGTAGGCTGGTCCTTTACTCTGGTCCAAGGATCGGTATTGTTCAGGTTGGGGAAAGTAAGTTTTGAGTATTTTGGGAAACCCAGCACAAAAGTCCAGACACCTTCATTCGCTGATTCGACTGCTACTATTCCTGGTTTGTACCCGTTGCCATTAAGCGAACCACCACCCGTAGGGCCATTGAACTCTTCAATGTTGTTGTTGATAATGGCAAAGCCTTCGGTCGCGCCTGTATTGTCATACACTGCATACAGTTTGCCGTCAGGAGTATATACCTGGATAAAACCTTCGGTAATGCCTACATGGCTTGCACCAAAGTTGATAAATTCGCCGCTTTTCGCAAAAACCTTAAGCTGCTGTGTTTGCTCTGCATTATAAAACATCCTTTTGCCAGGATATTTTAGAAAATCAACAGAACCCTCAGCATATACAAAATGATTGAATGCTATGAGTAAAATTATAATTACCCAGTGTTTTGTTTGTTTAAATGTATTCATCGGCTCAGATTAAAACAATTAATTTGCAGTATTCGTGTTGAATACTGCCTGCAATCTGAATGTTTAATACAAATATTGAACCAATTTGTATTTGTTAAAATTAAATATGATTTTTTGACTGTTAAATTGTAGGTAACAATATTGAAAAACCTGTAAAAGTACTGTCGTTTTTATTTCCTTATGGCTTCTACGGGGTCCATTCTCGCCGCCTGTAGAGCCGGTATAAATCCGGCCAAAATACCGATGACAACAGATAGTCCGATACCGGTAATAATATTGTTGGCAGAAAGATAAATATCAAATTCCAGCACTTTTGACATAACAAGGGTAGCAATGAGTACAACTGCTAGCCCAAGTATGCCTCCGAGGATGCACAGCAAAACAGACTCTGTCAGGAACTCCAGCAAAATGATATTTTGTCTTGCTCCGAGTGCTTTTTTAATGCCGATGATGTTGGTTCGTTCTTTAACAGACACAAACATAATATTGGCAACGCTAAACATTCCAACCAGAATGGAAAATCCGCCAATGACAAAGCCGGCGATGTTAAGTACGCCAAAAAATACTTTAATAACAGAATCGAGCAAACTTATTTCGTTCAGCGAAAAATCGTTTGCTTCTTTTGGTTGTAGTTGATGCCGAGCTCGTAGTGCTGCTATCACATCGTCCTTGAGAATTTCTATATCAACTCCTTTCCTTGCTTTGATGTTAACATTTGTATTCGAAAACGGGCCTTCGGGCTTGGTGTTGAATATTTTTTTCATCATCGTATAAGGAATCATGATGACTTCATCAAAATTCATCGGATTGATAATATCATTTCCGGACTTTTTAACCACGCCGGTTACATAAGCCTTGTAGCCAGCCAAGGTGATGGTACGGCCTATTGGGTCTATACCGGGGAAAAGGTTTTCTGCAATGGTAGCACCGATGACACAGCAATAAATGCCATTGCGGTATTCGAGATTATTGAAATGCCTTCCTTCCGACAATTGGAGATTAAACATAGAAGGGTATTCCTGGGTACAGCCTATGATGAAACAGTTTTCGACCGAATTACTTTGAAATTTCGCTGTTTTGGAGCCGGCAAATACAGTAAAGGAAACCATCTCGGCTGTCTTTACATGCTTGTTGATAAACTCATAGTCTTTGTAGCTTGGGTTAGGCCGCCTCAGGTATTTCCAGTAATTCTCGCCCGGGTCTTCATTCCATGGCATTTTAGAAAGGAATAATACGTCTGTTCCGAGTTTTCGAAAGCTGTCTCTTATATTGTCCTCAAGCGAGTCAACGGCTGATTTTACAGAAATGATACAAAAAATACCAATGGTAATGCCAAGAAGTGACAGAAAACTTCTGAGTTTGTTGGCAATCAGCTGGCCTACAGCTTGCCTAATTCCTTCATAGATGGCTACCCTCATATTTTTATACTTACTGCGAAATTAAGCAGGTGCTGTAACACTTGTTGATTATTTCGATGAAACCAAACATTTATTCTGCAAAATTTTTTTTAATTATACTCAAATCACAAGTAGGTATTTCTGTAGTAATGGTACATTGCCGGTAAAAAATAATTTTGTATTTACACGAAGTATAATATAAATTTGCCCATTCTTTTATAACAAAACAAACAACCTGACTGCCTGTAGATAGGTATTCAAGTGATTATGAACTATTTAAAGCTAAAAATTGTCAACTGTTTTTTTTGAACGGGCAACTCATGGTGTTGAAATAGATGAATGCGTGAACCACCGTATTCATGAGTTTCGAGCAATTAATGCTTGCTGCCAGCTTTCAAGTTTTCAAAAGAACTCAAGTAATATCCATTTACTTACATTTTTCGATTCTGTATATTTGAAAAATTTCTGCAATGTCTCACAGGTTTGTAGAAAATATTTTATGCCATTAATTTACATTTATGTCAAAGCCACAGCACAATAGTCTCAATAAAGTCAGTTTTGCAGGTATCCTTGTTACGCTCGGTATTGTATATGGCGACATCGGAACATCGCCTCTTTATGCATTAAAAGCAATCGTATCAGATAAAGTAATCACTCCCGACCTTGTACTCGGAGGTGTCTCGCTTGTTTTCTGGACACTTGCTTTGATTACTTCGTTCAAGTATGTGCGGCTTGCTCTCGACATTGACAATAATGGTGAAGGAGGAATATTTGCTTTGTTTGCAATGGTAAGGCGGAAGAATCGCGGATGGTTAATCTTTCTGGCTATCATTGGTTGTTCAACGCTCATGGCAGATGGGTTTTTAACACCTTCCATTTCTATTTCATCCGCTGTGGAAGGTTTAATACTGTTAAATCCGAATATCAAGACCGTACCTATCGTTATTGGTATTTTGATTGTTCTGTTTGTTTTTCAGCAGTTTGGTACCAATGTAGTAGGCAAAACTTTCGGTCCGGTTATGACCTTATGGTTTTTAACTATGGCCATCTTTGGGTTTTTAGCATTGATAGAATATCCGCAAGTACTGAAGGCAATCAATCCTTACTACGGTATTCACTTGCTTGCCAATTATCCGAAAGGGTTCTTGATACTGGGCGGAGTATTTCTTTGTACGACAGGTGCTGAAGCTTTGTATTCAGACCTTGGTCATTGTGGAAAGAAGAATATCAGAGTAAGTTGGATTTTTGTAAATATTTCTCTCATACTTTGTTACTTCGGTCAAGGAGCTGAACTGCTTAAAAACAATATGGGTGAAGTCTGGCCTGCAGATCGTTCTGTGTTTTATCAAATAGCACCAAACGGATTATTGCCACTTACTATAATAATTGCATCTCTGGCAGCCATTATAGCATCTCAGGCATTGATTACGGGAGCATTTTCACTGATAAATGAAGCCATGAAGCTCAGGTTGATCCCTTTGCTGAAAATAAATTACCCAACCCAGCTGCGAGGCCAGATATACATACCTTTTATTAATTGGTTGTTGTTGGGTGGGTGTATTCTGGTGGTTTTGATATTTAGGGAATCGACTAATATGGAAGCTGCATACGGCTTGGCCATTACGATTAACATGCTTATGACAACGACTCTGATGGTAATCTTTTATTATTACCACAAGGTTAAATTACTCTATATTATTGTCTTTGGGGCAGTGTTCTATACCATAGAAGGAGCTTTCTTTTTATCAAATATTGATAAGTTTTTCCATGGGGGATGGTTCAGTTTCTTAATATCTGCTTTTTTTGTGTTTGTCATGTATATACAATTGCGTGCAAGGGCATTGCGTACAAAACATATAGCATTCGTAAATGTCAACGAATACAAAGAAAAACTCATTGCTTTGATGGGAGACGAAACAATACCCAAGGAAGCTACCAACCTGGTATTTATGTCCATGTCCGGTAATAAAGAAATGATCGACAGTAATATTATTTATTCGATTTTCAGGAAAAAACCTAAAAGAGCAGATGTTTACTGGTTCGTACACATGGAAATACTGAATGAGCCGTTTGAAAGAAATTATTCGGTAGATACCATCATACCTCAAAAATGCTTCTTTGTCACAGTACGCTATGGCTTCAAGGTCGAACACAAGATTAACCTGGCCATGAACCAGATTATGAATGATATGGTCGAACGGGGAGAAGTTGACAACATCACACGACATCCTTCGCTACGGCAATTTAACATGCCGGGCGACTTCAAATATTACTTGATTAACTCAAGAGTATCGGTTGATGATAGAATAACTCCGGTAGAACAATTCATCATTCGGGTGTACAGAATAATAAAATCTATATCTTTACCGCCAGACAAAGATTTCGGCCTAGAAGTATCGAACGTAGTAGTCGAAACAGTACCGATCAATATCGGACTACGACAGACAAAAACAATTGATGGGCTGCATCGGGTAAAATAATTTTTTATGAAGCAAAGATTAAAAGACAAATTTGGGAACAGATTTGCCCCATTTACCTTAGGCATACTTTTGGTAGTAAGCATCTTGCACCTTGGTGTATGGCAGGGTTGGTTTTCTCTGCCTGATGAAGTTTTGATGGTTTCACGTTATGCTGTTCTTACCTTGCTTTGTCTGTATGCGTTTTTGAAAGAATCTCTTACTACCTGGATACTGCTGAGTATGCTTATCGGTGCTGAGATTGGTCATGATTTTCCGGCTCTGGCGGTCAATCTGAAGATACTGAGTAAGGTGTTTCTTCGCCTGATTAAAACCATTATCGCTCCATTGTTGTTCGGTACACTCGTGGTAGGCATTGCCGGGCATTCTAACCTGAAGCAGGTGGGCAGAATGGGTTGGAAATCTATTGTATATTTTGAAATTGTCACCACCATTGCACTGGTCATTGGCCTTATAGCTATCAACGTATCAAAAGCCGGTGTTGGTATCAATCTCCCCCCAACTGAACATGGAGAAAAACTACCGGAAGTAGCACAACAAACCACCGAGGATGTAATACTTCACGTTTTTCCGGAGAACATTGCTAAATCTGTAGCCGAGGGTCAGATATTACAAATCGTTATTTTTAGTATTTTATTCGGTATCGGTCTTGCACAGCTGAATGACAAACATAAAAAGCCAATGCTCGATTTTGCTGAATCATTGTCTGAAGTAATGTTCAATTTTACAAAGATTATCATGAAGTTTGCCCCGATTGGTGTCGGTGCAGCCATTGCTTATACAGTGGGGCACATGGGGCTGGGCATTCTTGTTAACTTATTCAAATTACTGGCAACTCTGTATGTGGCATTAATTGTTTTCATGCTCGTAGTACTATTACCGGTGGCATTGATGATAAAGATAGATATAAAAAGATTTCTCCAGCTCATCACTGAGCCTGTAACGCTGGCATTTGCTACTACCAGCTCGGAGGCTGCACTACCCAAGGCTATGGCGGCAATGGAAAAATTTGGCGTGCCGCGTAAGATTGTATCATTTGTAATGCCGATGGGTTATAGCTTTAATCTCGACGGCACGACACTTTATCTCAGCTTGGCTACTATCTTTGTTGCACAGGCAGCCAAGGTAGAATTGTCGATTGCTCATCAGTTTGCCATCGTGTTGACACTCATGCTTACAAGCAAAGGTGTAGCCGGTGTGCCTAGAGCAAGCCTTGTTATCTTGCTTGGTACTGCCACTTCTTTCGGCCTGCCCGTAGAGCCTATATTTATCATATTGGGTATCGATGAGCTGATGGACATGGCACGTACTTCCGTTAATGTAATAGGCAACTGCCTTGCCACAGCTGTAGTAGCTAAGTGGGAAGGCGAATTAGAAACTCCAAATCCAGAAGCATGATAGACCTTATCAAACAATTCATTGATTTCGTATTACACATTGACAAACACTTGATTGAATTGGCAAGTCAATATCATCAATGGACTTATCTGATTATCTTTCTGATTGTGTTTTGCGAAACAGGTCTTGTTATCATGCCGTTTCTCCCCGGCGATTCGCTGCTGTTCGCCGCAGGTGCGCTTTGTGCGACCGGAGCACTCAATATTTGGGTACTGATCATCGGAGTTTTTTCTGCTGCTGTATTAGGCGATAATATCAATTACGTAGTAGGTAAATTCATCGGTCGTAAAGTATCAGAAGGCAACGGTAGATTCATCAAGAAGGATTACATCACGCGCACCGAAAAATTTTATGAAAAGCATGGTGGCAAGGCACTCATAATGGCCAGGTTTGCACCCATTCTACGGACATTTGCACCATTTGTAGCAGGGGCTGGCAGGATGGAGTATCCTCGCTTCCTTACTTATTGCATTGTGGGCAATCTTCTGTGGGTCAATATTTTCTGTTGGGTTGGTTACCTTTTTGCTAATAATGAATTCGTAAAGAATAACTTTTCGGTTGTCGTCTTGGGTATCATTTTTGTTTCCCTCATTCCTGTAGTACTGGCATGGTGGAAGAGTAGAAAAACTGCTAACTAAGTAAAACCCAACAACGGAAGTGTTCAGTTTTATCCGTTTTCTCTCAGATAAATATAGCAACCGGCCTCATTTGGATGGTCAAGTACAAGTGTATCGCCCGGATACTTCCGTATCAATGCAATAATCATGAAATCTCCGATAGCTGAGATGGTCATAATCAATCCGGTTACAAGTAATAAAAAACTCCCTGTAAAAATTGCACATATTGTTGGTACTAGCCCAAGCAAAATAAATGGCATGATTGCGCCGGTGATATAATGTCTGAGCAATAATGGTTCTTTACAGTGGCAATAAGGCATCAGCATTTTCCAATTGATTCCAAATCTGATTGAGCTAAATCCGTTTTTTGTAAATAAAGACCAGGTGATACCATGAATTAGTTCGTGTAATACAACGCTAACTAAAAATATCAATATGATGACAAAAAAGGAAGTTACTCCTGTAGGCTGACCAAAAGTACGGGCAAACAATTCTTCGAAATTTGCTTGTCTTAACCTGTCAGGCCATATTAGGTAGAAGGGAGTGACAAATACTATGCAGACCGGTATCATCATCAAAAGTCCGTAAATATTGGCCATGGTAGTGCTTATTAACTTTTCTTCAATTTTGTAATTTTTAATTTCCATAATATTTATTTGTGTTACTGGTAATGTCCAGATGAGTTATTTAATGGTCAAAAATAGCTTTATATGCTTAATAAATTAGCGTTTTATTAAATGTAATGACTAGGCAGATATACCAATTTAATATTACAGGCTTATTTACGATCATAGTAAAATAAGCATCTGTAAAAATTATTTGCAAAATTTTTGGAAATTTGTTAAGATAGTAGTTTATATTTGTATTAATGTGTAGAATCAATTTGAAGTAACTTAGTCAGGAGATTATTTATGAAGTTGAAGTTTCTTTTTTTGTTTATAATATTGACCATTCCTTTTTGCATAATGGCTCAGAACAAACCTGCAAAACCATTGACGCAAAAAATCAATGGAGAAAATATTTCTGAGCTTACCTATAGGGCACCATCTAAGGAAAGATTGAATGAATTGTTTTACAACTTACCTGAGGTGCCAAACTATGATATACAAAATGCCTTTGATAACCTGAGCAATGGCAACCGTGCTGCGGCAAAGGATGTATTTACTAGATTTGCAACAACCGATTGGCAGGCTGCTTATGGTTTGGCCATTGTATTTTCACTTGATAATCAGCTAGAACAGGCTATAGAAGTATTAAATGTAGCCTTGCTCAACAATCCTGACAACCGTTCTCTTTTGTTTAAACTCGGGACTTATTACAACAAGCAACAGAACTACCAAAAGGCAGAAGAGCAATTCATAAAAATGGTTAATCTGGATGTGGATGACCGTGATGCATGGTACGAACTTGGTATGCTATACCTGTGTATTCCGTCTTTGCGGAATTTTGCAGAGTTTTCAATGACCAAGGTATTAAACCTTTATCCGTCAGACATGAATGCACCATTTGAGCTTGCCCGGCTGTATTCGCGTGAAGGTGACACAAACCGTGCATTGATATTATTGGATAAAGCAGTAGAAAACGGATTCAAAAACCGGAAACTGATGGCAGAAGACAAAGACCTGGCCAATCTGCGTGATATGAAGGAATACGAACAATTGATGAAAATGCGCTTTGGATCCTGATTAAATTTCGACGTTGGAACGTTTTAAGAGATATAGAAGATACGTCAACAAGAAATACTTTTAGTTTTTTTTAGAAAATAAAATTTTACGAAACTGAAGAATCTACGACACATATTGATGGTGATCGGGCTTGTATTTCTATGCCAATTGCAGTATGCCCAGAATAGAGGTCTTACACCGGAGCTTTCAAAGAACCAAGAGGTAAGGCAAGGAAAGACTTATGGGATAGTAATTGCTATCTCAGACTATTCACGCTATCGAAAGCTTGACTTTGCCCACAATGACGGAAGTGCTTTTGCCGGTTGGTTAGAATCTAAGAGTGGTGAAATCAGGGATACTAATAATCTTAGAGTACTGCTTGACAAAGACGCAACATTTTCATCTGTAGTAAATGCTTTTGACTGGCTGAATTCGAAATGCCGTGATGGTGATAAGGCGTATATCTATTTCGCAGGCCATGGAGATGTCGAATGTAAAAGTGCCAGTGAACCAGGATACCTGCTTTGTTACGATTCGCCCGAACGACTGTTTGCTAGTGGTGGCGCTATGCCTCTTAACTACCTTCAGGAAATGGTGACTACACTATCTATGAAAAACACAAAGGTGGTAGTAGTACTCGATGCTTGTCATGCAGGCAAACTTGCAGGCGATGTGGTCAACGGCCGTCAGAGAGCAGCCGAAAACATGATTTTTTATGTGCCGGACCCTAATGTTGTAAAAATACTTTCCTGCAAGGCAAACCAAAATTCAAGAGAAGACCCAACACTCGGCGGTGGCAGAGGTGTATTCAGTTATTTTCTTACGAATGGTTTGATGGGGATGGCAGATGCCAACAGAAATGATAAAGTAAACATCGCAGAACTCGAACGATACCTTGAAGATCACATCATGACCACAACAGCCCCCATTATGCAAGAGCCCATCATCAAGCATAGTGGCAGCAAAATGGATATATTGGTAAAAGTTAATCCATTTGTAAGAGATTCTCTGCTTAATGAGCAACAGATACAATCCTTTGCGAGTATTAGGGCAAGGTCTATCTATGAACATTCAGCCATAGGTGCAGATACTATTGCATTACCCGATTTGCAGCATTTTCAGACTTGCTTGAAAGAACAACGGTTTTTCGAACCGGCTCAAGACTGTGCCGAATATTATTATGCCAAGCTGCTTGCATTGGCTGTAAGTGATGATTTCAAAAACGAAGTAACTCGTAATTATGCTGTAGCACTTCAGGAGAAGGCACAGCGTATCATCAACAATTTTATCGAGGTGAAGGTGGCTGAGTTGTCAAAATCCTACAAATCCGGCTATGAAGATTACAAGGTTTTGCCAAAATTCCTTGACAGAGCGACTGCCCTTCTTGGCGAAAGCCATTATTTCTATAAGAACCTGAAATCAAATCAGTATCTTTTCGAAGCATTTGCTATGCAATATGAAGGCTTTGGCATATTTGATTCTGTACGTATTCGTAAAAATCTAAACTTGTACAAAAAATCACTGGAATACAATGACAAAAACCCACTTACATTATACTTCATAAGCAAGTATTACGCCGGTAAACTTCACGATCGTGACTCTTGTGATATTTATTTTAAAAAACTCACAGAAGTAGCTACTACTTGGGTAATGGCTTATGCCCAGCATGCAGATAACCTCGTTCGGTACTTTAAGGATTTTGAACAAGCCAAGAGTACTGTATTAGAAGGATGGGCCATTGATTCTACTAATACTTACCTGATAAAGGCACTTGCCAACATTTATTTTTACCAAAAACAGTATGCAAAGGCCATTCAAAAATACCGTGATGCAGAACGCCTCGATTCTTCAGATGTACTTACTTATGTAAATCTTGCAGCATGCTATACCATGACAGGAGAGGACTCACTGGCTATTGTCAATTACGAAAAGTCAATCAAAATGGACTCTACTCTTATGGTCGTGTACATGAACTACGGCTGGTTATATTTCAAGCATAAAGACTATGATAATGCAGAACGAATATTCCTCAAAGGTGTAAACCTACGCAATGAATACGTACCGGTGAAAGGTCGGTTATGCCAGGTGTACTTGGCTCAAAACAAACTCGGAAAGGTGAAGGAGCAGCTCAAACTGATAAAAGCCATTTATCCGGACGACTGGAGATACTATCTGTACAGTGCATGTATCGAAGCTAAAAAAGGACAGGACAACAAGGCACTCGAACTGCTGAGAAAGGCAATGAAGAGTGATGGATTTGATGATATGAGAACAGTGGAAGACAGCGGATACTTCGAGAAGCTTAAAAAAGATGGCCGCCTCGCAAAACTCATCGAAGAAGTTTTTGAGAAATAAACACACATTTTTTAATATAATATAAACATAACCAATCATGAAACCAGCACTTATTTTCAAAACAATCATTTTGTGTTTACTCGCATCTTTATTTTTATCCTCTTGCAGCCCCAAGACACAGTTTAAGGGTTTTAAAGATGGCCCTTATAGCCTAAAGCTTTCACCTTCAAAAAATAAAGATTCAAAGAATATATCGGTTGGATATTCCTTAACGACGCAAGAAGGTAAGATGATAAGTGGGAAAATAGACGACGGAAATAAAGTCTTCATTGTAAAAAACCATCTTGATGATGTGCGACTGGACTATATAGAATGTGACTCATTTACCGTCAACGCAATACCAAATAACCTATGGTTGAGTTGTGTTGAAGTAGTTCGAAAATGTAATACCAGTAATTCCTGTGGTACGGGCAAGTTAAATGTCCGTGGCACTGTTTCTAACCGAAGCAATCCTTCCAGTACCATCAGCATATTTGACGGCAATGTTTATGGACCAAATGGTTCTGTACAAAATCAAAACAATAGTTATAACGCTTGTTTTGCACATGTAGGAGGAACAGTCAGAATAGGTTTTGCCATTTCAAGTTCCGAAACAGTAGTGGTTGTACTTAATAATGTGGCACCGGATAAGGATGTAGAAGTAAATGTAGTATTAACCGAAGCCCAACCGATGATTGGTGGTAATTTTGACTGCAGTACTACCGGTCCTCGTGGCCCATCAGGTGGGCAGTAATTGAAATCGAGCATGATTTGAAATTAATTTCGGGTGTTTTGTCTGATGCTTAAAATGAATGGGGCTATCAATTTTTATTCAAAGTGGATTGTTTTAGTAGTCATATTGTTAGTATCTGACTTGTCGGGGCAAACAGTTCTGTACAAACCATCTACTGAAGTAATTGCCAACCCTGGACGGGGGTTGTATAAATATTCAATAACGGATGAAGAATATTCATCGGTAGTTGGCTACAATAATCTTGCCCCGGCATTCTTGACAGAATGGAAAAACAGTCCGGATAAAATTACTGTGGTGTATAGAACTTTTCTACTATCATCTTTTATCGACAAAGATATCAATCCAGTATATCTGGATAACATCCGCACAGATTTTGATCATGTTAGGCAGGCAGGTATGAAAATAATTGTCAGATTTTCATATTCTGACACACAGGACAATGCACCACAACAACCCAAAAAATATAGGATTCTGTCGCATATTTCTCAGCTTTCGTCTGTGTTAAACCAGAACAAGGATGTTATTTTCTCTGTTCAAGCCGGCTTTATTGGCACTTGGGGTGAATGGTACTATACCAATTCCGATGAATTCGGGACACAAGGAATCATCTCGCCGACTCAATGGGCCAACCGCAAGGAAGTACTTGATTCTCTGCTTGCAGCTACCCATCCGGATATAGCTCTACAAGTACGCACTGTAGCCATCAAAAAATACTTGTATGGCGATCTTCCGTTAACACCGGCTACGGCTTACCAATCGAGCCCACAAGCACGTATTGGTTTTTACAACGATGCTTTTCTCAATGATTGGGGTGATCAGGGTACTTTCGAAGTAAAGGAACAATGCGATAACCCATTAACGACAGACGATTATGAATTTTTGGCAAACGAATCAAAGTACCTGCCCTTGTCAGGCGAAACAAATGGCTTGAATCCCTGTGATGGCGGTCTTCGTACCAAGGGTTCGAATGCCTTGTTTGAAATGAATGATAGCCATTGGTCAAGTATCAACCGCGACTATCATCCTGCCTTCTGGAATAACATGGACGACAGTGTTTACCAGGAGATGCTTCGCAGCTTGGGTTACTGCTTTGTTTTGATCAAATCAACTGTTGATGTCCAGCAGGATAATTTTAACATTGAGCTGGAAATCAAGAATCAAGGATACGCAAGAGCGTTTGACAGACGACCGGTTTTTCTGGTGTTAGAAAATACAGAAAACGGCCAGACAACACCTATTGCACTTAATACTGATGTCAGAACCTGGAGCTGGGGCACAGTGATTGGGCACAACATTTCACCCGGAGTATCAGGTACTTTCAGGCTCTATCTCTGGCTACCCGACAAGGATTCGGTGTTAAGCAAAATTTCTGACTACAGCATCCGGTTAGCGAACGACAGCTTGTGGCACCCAATCAGTGGCTATAATGATCTTCAGCAAACCATTGTTCTTGATAAAAAAAGCATTGTCCAAAATCCTAATACCAGCCAGAGCAACCTGCTTTACCCCAACCCGGTAATAGAGCATTTAAGCATCCAAACTACCGATGAGGCAGTACATAATATAAGCATTACCAACCTTGTCGGGCAGCTTGTATTGCAGACTAACATCATTGGGGCAGACACGATAGATGTGGCAGATCTGTCGGCTGGCATTTATTTTATTAAAATGAATGCCAGGTATCCTGTGGTTCTAAAATTTGTAAAATTGTAGGAAGTCATTTATTATCTTGAAAATATTCAAATAAAAGCTTCAAAATTACCATAGTTATCACAAATTATATTAATTTTGTAGTGTATTGACTGAACATCTGTTCCGTTTTTTCGGAATCATGATATCTTCAGCCAAATACGGTTTAAATTAAAATAAATTTTTGGGAGCACAGTTGTATAATTGTGCTTCTTTTATTTATACAAAAAACTGGTTCGGTAATGTGTTGGAACAGAATTTTACAAACATCACTCATACTCGTCTTGTACACTATTCTTCCTTCTAGCACTTATGCTCAGGTGTCTGCTATTACTGGCGTCAGCATTATCCCTACTGACATCAAGGGCATACCTGCCTTGCAATCCTTTGCCATAGGCGTTCACGAAGGCGAATGGCTCCTTATTGGTGGCCGTACCGATGGGCTTCACCAGCGTCAGCCATTTGCAGCATTTGCATCTGAAGATAACAATACTGCCATCTCGGTTATCAACCCGGTCTCAGGGCTGGTCTGGACTTACGATCTTTTTACATTGCCCAGTGCATTGCAAGAACAACTTCAAAGTACTAATCTTCAGTTTTGCCAGCAAGGCAAACAACTTATTATTACAGGCGGATATGGATATTCGCACAGTAGAAAAGAACATACCACATTTGATGGTCTGGTAGTAGTGGATATTCCGGCATGTATCGAGGCTGTTAAATCGCACAAAGGGCTGAGTAAAACCATCCATTACATACATGATTCACGAATGGCTGTTACGGGCGGGCAATTAGCTTGGTTGAATGGGTATTACTATCTGGTAGGTGGGCAGAAATTTGAAGGTAGTTATAATCCTATGGGGCCCGATCATGGTCCGGGTTTCGTTCAGGAATACACAAATGCCATTAGAAAGTTCAAGCTTATCAAGGAAAATGATTCATTAAAGATAAAAGACTACTCAGAGATTATTGATACCGCACAACTCCATCGTCGCGACTACAATATGCTTCCTCAGATTTTCCCTGACGGCTCTAAAGGTTTTACGGTTTTTTCAGGAGTATTTCAGTATAAAGCAGATTTGCCTTGGCTCAACACTGTCAACATTAGCGAAACAACTTATGAGGTCGTTCCTGTATTCGAACAAAAACTCGCACAGTACCATTGTGCCAAAACGGCTATGTTCGATCCAATAGGGAAGACGAACTACAATATATTTTTTGGTGGCATAAGCAGATTTTACATAGATGAAAATGGAAAACTGCAAGACGATCATGATGTACCATTCGTTAAGACCATAAGCATGGTTATAAGGGATAGCAAAGGCCAATTGACAGAATACGCCATCGGTAATCTACCTGATTATTTGGGTGCTTCAGCAGAGTTCATTCCTTCACCCGGTTATGAAAAAATTGCTGGTACCGATATCCTTTCTTATAACCCAAGCACGGCTGACAGTATTTTTCTGGGCTATATTTTTGGTGGAATAAGGAGTACCGCAGACAAGGTTTTCTGGATCAATACCGGCGAAGAGAGCTTTGCATCAAACCGTATCTACAAAGTATGGCTCCACCCTAAGTCAACCAAGAGTATCCAGCCCATTTCTGCCGCTTATGATTATTTTCGCCCGATGGTATATCCAGATGAAGCTTTTGCCAATTATATTATTGAGTTCAGTGCAGGCGATAAGGAAAACATATCAGCAGACATTAGAGATTCCCAAGGAAATGTAGTCGTACAACAAAGCATGAAGGCAAAAAAGGGAGTTAACAATATGCACATTCCAATAGCTAAGCTACCTGAAGGTAACTATATCATAAGTATTAACAACGGTAAGCTTAGTCATAGTCTAAAGATACTTAAGTAAGCAAGAGTACGAGCACGAGACGAGGACTGTGTTTGATATGATCTTTTTATGGAATTTTATTAGCACAGTTTCTTGTTAAACCACCCTTCTACCATTTCAGAATCTTTTTCGCCAAATTCGCGGTGTTTAAAATCATTGTTTCTTCGAATATAAATGTAATCCTTTGCCCATTCCTTATGTTTTTCAGCGAGTTTTACAATCGAGTCAGCAATATAATGTACTTCTTCATTGGTCATTACCGGATGAACCGACATTCTGATCCAGCCGGGTTTGTTGGTAAGGTCGCCTACGCTTATCTGGTCGGTAATTATTCTGCTAAAATTCTGGTCAACCTCAAGTAGGATATGTCCATAGGTACCTGCACACGAACATCCTCCACGTACCTGAATGCCGAATTTGTCATTCAACAGCTTAACACCAAGGTTGTAATGTAGTCCGTCGATGTAAAATGAAATGACACCTAGCCGATCCTTTATATTTTCTGCCAGTATGTGAATATTCGGCACATCACACAGTTTGCTCCACAGAATATCAAGAATCTCATGTTCACGTGCAAGGATCTTTTCTACACGCATCTCTTCCTTGAGCTTAATGCACATGGCTGCTTTAATTGTTTGCATAAATGCCGGTGTACCACCATCTTCTCTTGCTTCTATATCATCTACATATTTGTGGCCACCCCACGGATTGGTCCAGTCAACAGTGCCTCCTCCCGGATTGTCGGGTATGCGGTTGGTATAAAGCTTACTGTTGAATATCAGGATGCCGGTTGTACCCGGGCCACCCAGAAACTTATGTGGCGAAAAATATATGGCATCAAGTGCCTGCAGTTCGTCTTTTGGGTGCATGTCGATGTCTATGTAAGGTGCCGAACAAGCAAAATCTACAAAACATAACCCACCATGCTGATGCATAAGGGCTGCTATCTCATGATAAGGGGTCATGATGCCGGTTACATTTGAGCATGAAGTGACTGCGGCTATCTTTGTGGTACGAGTAGCATATTTGTTGAGTAGTTCCTGAAGGTGGTTCAGGCATACTTGCCCTTCTGCATTGGCTTGTATAATCTCCAGGTCGCAGATGGTTTCGAGCCAGCTTGTCTGATTGCTGTGGTGTTCCATGTGAGTACAGAATACTACCGGTCGGTCTTCCGGTGCTATGTGTATTTTGTCCTGAAATTTTTCGTGAATACGCAATCCCAGTATTCGTTGAAGCTTATTGATAACACCGGTCATTCCGCTACCTTCTGATATTATGACGTCGTAAGGGGCTGCTTTTACATGTTTTTTGATGATTTGCAAAGCTTTGTGATAAGCATTGGTCATCATTGACCCCGAATAATTGGTTTCGGTATGTGTGTTGGCTACCAAGGGGCCAATTTCGTTCAGGAGCATTTCTTCGATTGGTCGATAAAGTCTTCCACTTGCTGTCCAATCGCTGTACAACATTTGTTTTTTTCCTTCAGGAGTATGAAAATATGTATCAATACCTACAACGTTGTTTCGGTAAGGCCTGAAATATGATTCTAATGCGGTTGGGGTGCTTGTTGTTGTCTTTGTTTCCATAAGGCAAAGTTAGGCTTTTTTCGTGATTTTGTATTTTGAAAATGTTCGCGAAATGCCGGATATTACACTTGTTGTTCAACTTTTTGGAAATCTTGTTTGTTGTAGTTTTTGTTGTTTCCAATATCTGTGTTTAATATCGGTATTCGGCTATGCGAGGGAGCGGATTTTTTACCTCCACAAGAGAAAAATTTTAATTTCACACAATTCGCTTTTTAGCTTGTATATTTGACCTCAAACTTATTTCTGTTGCAAACTCGCTACGTTGATGTATTGATTCCGCTGGCCATAGGCAAACCGCTGACCTATGCCATTCCGGCAACTCTGGAGCCTCATGTGGCATTCGGGTGCAGATGTGAAGTACAAGTAGGCAAGAGCAAGCTTTATTCGGGCATTATTACCGCCGTTCATAATAATAAACCTGCTTACCGCACGAAAGAAATATTGTCGGTTTTTGATGAGAAACCGATAATTACTCCTAAGCAATGGATGTTCTGGCAATGGATGGCAGAATATTACTGCTGTACGGTCGGTGAGGTGATGAGCGCTGCACTACCGGCACACCTGAAGCTGGCTAGCGAAACAAAATTATTGCTCAATAAATTATTTGACGATCAGCTACCGGAGCTTGATGATAAAGAATACCTCATCTGCGAAGCCTTGCAAGTACGCAATTCTATCACAATAGATGAAGTGCGCGCCATTCTGGATCAAAAAAATGTATATCCGGTAATCAATAAGCTGATAGAACGTGGAATAGTCATTTCTGAAGAAGAAATAAAAGAAAAATTTAAGTCTCAAAAATTTAACTTCGTCAGGCTGTGTGAACCTTACCGCTCCGACCCCGATACCTTGAAATACGCCTTCGAATTGACAGCAAAATCTGAAAAGCAAACAGCAGCCATTCTTGCCTTCTGGCAGAAATCCCAAGGGAACGGTATGGTCAAATTGCCGGATCTGATCAAGGAATACAATGTGTCGCGCGAAGTTGTATATACTCTTGTTAAAAAAAATATTTTTGAAATAGTTGAACGTGAAACCAGCAGGATTTTGTCTGACACAACGCCAGATTATGACGATGTCGCCCTGAACGATGTCCAGCTCACAGCATTCGAACAATTGAAAGAAAGTTTTGAAAAACAAGATGTTGCACTGATATTCGGCGTGACAGGTAGCGGCAAAACCCTGGTATATACCGAATATATAAAGGAAATACTTAAGGATGGCGGCCAGGCACTTTTTCTTCTCCCCGAAATAGCGCTTACGAGTCAGCTAGTAGCAAGGCTCAAACTTTTACTCGGCAGGGAGGTGGTGGTTTATCATTCGCGAATGAGTAATCAGGAAAGAGTAGAAGTGTGGAATGCGGTACTTGCCGGCCGCGAAGTAATACTCAGTGCACGTTCGGGCATTTTTCTGCCATTCAAAAACCTCAAATGTGTAGTCATTGATGAAGAGCACGATCCTTCCTATAAGCAAAATGATCCGGCACCTCGTTATCAGGGGAGAGATGCAGCCATTTATCTGTCCTACCTTCATGAGGCAAAGGCTATAGCCGGCTCTGCTACACCCTCTGTTGAAACTTACAACAATGCAGTAACCGGAAAATACGGTCTGATTACCATGAAAGAAAGATTTGGCGGCATTAGGCTGCCGGAGTTCGAAATAGTGGATCTTACAGCTGAGTCGAAAAAGCGTAAACTACAGGCACATTTTTCGGAAAGACTGATTGCATTGCTGAAAGAAAATTTAAACAATAATAAGCAGGCAATCCTGTTTCAAAACAGACGTGGTTACGCACCTGTTATCGAATGCCCTAACTGCGATTGGGCTATGGAATGCCCCAATTGTGATGTACACCTGACATTTCACAAGATTACGAAAACAATGCGCTGCCACTATTGCGGCTATTCAACCAAACTACCTCACGAATGCCCGGCATGCGCACACCCGTCGCTCGAAATCAAAGGTATCGGCACAGAGAGGATAGAAGACGAACTGCAAACATACCTTCCGGAGGCTAGGATAAGTCGTATCGATATGGATGTAGCCAGACAGAAACACAGCATCAGTAAAATACTGGCAGATTTTGAAGACCGGCAGACGGATATACTCGTAGGCACCCAAATGATAACCAAAGGCCTCGATTTTGATCACATCGGCGTAGTAGGTATCATTAACTTTGACCAGCTTTACCGCTTTCCGGATTTCCGCAGTCAGGAGCGTGCATTTCAACTGGTGACACAGGTGGCAGGACGGGCTGGTCGTAAAAACGAACAGGGTAAGGTCATTTTACAGACTTTCCATACCGGGCATCCACTCATCAAACGAATTATAACCTACGATTATGAGGGATTTTTCCTGACCGAAACTGAAGAACGAAAGAAATTCTTCTATCCGCCTTTCTGTAAAAT
>JAIBCG010000032.1 GCA_019694295.1 Saprospiraceae bacterium | reverse complement strand
AAAGCAGGCTATTTTTCTATGGTTCAAATAATACTGTTATTTAAGGAACAGATTAAACTCCGTTCTTCTGTTAAATGCTCGACCTTCGGCTGTACTATTGGTAGCTACAGGCAATGTTTTACCATAACCTTTATATACCAGCCTTCCGGCGTCTATACCTTGCGCCAGTAGATAATCGTAGCATGCTTTCGCTCTTGCCTCAGAAAGTTTCAAATTCTTTTCATCCTTTCCTACGTTATCTGTGTGGCCTGCTATCTCCATACTGTATGCCGGATTTTCGTTCAATATTTTGGCAACTTCATTTAATGTTTTGTATGAAGTAATTTCAAGTTCGGCCGTACCTGTTTTGAATCTTACAGCTTGGGTAGCCTTTTTGAGAGCAGACTTCACTTCTTCTTTAATCTCAGGGCATCCATTGTTAGAAGCAGGACCTGCAGCATACGGACATTTGTCAATTTTGTCATGGACACCATCACCGTCAGAATCAGGACATCCTTTGTATTGGACAAGTCCAGGTAAAGTAGGACAATCATCTTCTTGGTCAGGAATGCCATCACCATCTGAATCCGGACATCCATTATACTTTGCAAGACCCGGCAATGTAGGACATTTATCTGCTTCATCCGGCACACCATCACCGTCCGAATCTATTGTAGTCGGGCATCCGTTGTTCTCTCTTGTGCCGGCTACATCAGGGCACTTATCGTCTTTATCAGCTATACCATCACCGTCTCTGTCAGGGCAACCTTTGGTGGCTACCGGTCCGGCCAAATCAGGACATTGGTCTTCACTATCTATTATACCATCTCCGTCTGTATCTTTAGGTTCCGGGCAACCCATAAATTCCGGTGTGCCGGCTACATCAGGGCATTTATCATCCTTATCAGCTATACCGTCACCATCTTTATCCGGGCAGCCACGTGTCACAAAAGAGCCAGGTTTGTCAGGACACAAATCTTCATTGTCTGGTACACCGTCTCCATCTTTGTCCATGGCTTTTGGATCACTCTTACCAAGCATGAGTAAGGCTCCAAGCCCAAACTGCAGATTATCGCGGTTATCAGCCAATGAACGACGATACTCAGCGCTTACTGTTAAATACTCACGAGGAGTAAGGCGTATATTAAGTCCGGCACCCAAAGGAAATTGGATAGCCGTAGTAGTAAGGTCTTCATTAACGACGCCACCGCCAGCAAACAAAAAAGGAGTCAACAGATTGTTCGGTTTGAATGCCTGCAGCCTCAGAACAAAATCAATCGAAGAAAATAGCTTCTTTCTAGGATCGTCGGGTAGTTGGATAAGACCGAATTTTACAGGGATTCCAAAATTGAGCCAATTGGTAATGGCACGACTATAGCCCAATTCTAGCCCATAGGTATATCCTTTATAAGGTGTACTATCAGCGTCTATTAAAGTAAAATGATCCATGAGCAATACTTTGCCATGCAATGCATTAGGTGCTCCAAGATGTTGAGCAATGGAAGAATGCTGGATCAAAAATGTAAAAAGAAGAACTACACTGAGTTTTAAGATATTCTTCATGGAATACGGTTTTTGTTGGTAAACAGATTTAATAAGGTGAAAAACAATTAATAATATACTAACAAATATATTACCAAACTTTACAATATAATGTAAAAAATCACTTTTCAGGTATTTTCAAAGGCTCGTTTGAGGCCCGTGCAGGGAATACTTGTGCTACTTTTTCTGATTCAAGGACTACGTAGTAATATGTTTTCTCGGATGCAGGTAAGTGAAAAACAAAACATTTTCCACCCAAGGTGTCAGATAAATTTTTGTCTTCCTGCATTTGTACGGAATTGTAACGAGTATGTTGCTCATTTTTATAAAAAAGAAATGGCTTAGCTGTTTCTTCCGTTTTTACATATATATTGTAACCTGTAGAATCCTGTTTATAAAAAACTGAATCAATTTTTAATTTGGGTATTCCGGAATAAAAATTCTGCAAATATGCTTTTCTAGCTCTAATCAGTTCTGTTACACCTACTATGGGTACATTCTTAATGCTTACCTTTTTATCAAGATTTTGCTTAAAGTCATTAAATGAATATAGATTATTGACATCTTTCTTTACATCCGGTTCTATAAATGAACTCAATCTTTCGGCTTCTTTTTCGAGCTTATCGTTAACAAGAAAATTTTCGTAGATGTACCTACAATGCGCCAAATAAATTTTTTTATATAATGGAATGCTAAGCAGCTTTGATATCAGCGGTCTAGAGGGATCTTCGCTGTGCGATAGCAATGGATATTCAAAAAGTTCAATATCAGTCAAATTTTTCTTTCCGTCAAGCCTAAACCCTCCGAATGCGAGATTGAGATCCCACAACAATGGCACAAAAACATTTGATGAATCGCGATACAAATAATAGTTATGGCTCAGACTGCCTGTATAACTGTCAAGGTTGACTATCACGTGATTGAATGCATGCATCCACAATGTTTTATCAACATCTAGTACTTCACTAGCGTTTGAAGGGTTTTTATCAAGGATAGATATTAGGTTGAGTAGTTCTTTGTAACCAGATTTATTCTTTAATTCGTAAGTTCCGTTATAACAAGCTGAGTCTGGTCCTTGCCACATTAAGGATGCTTTATCACCCTTCGGGCAATGTTTCAAGGTAGGTGAATCCCAATCAGGATCACATTTAAAAAATATACCGTTTTTGTCACCAAATTTATTTTTAAGAAAACGACTATCGATTGATTCGGTGCTAGTATATACTCCAAGATAAGTTTTGTTGACAGTAACTTTGGCAAAATTGGCTGAAGGTGATACCACCAGTTGGTTAGCAAGCCAATAAGCTAAGACTTCGCGGATATAACTGGGGTCGCGAAACATGTTTGACAATTTCAATGTTTCAATTTTATCACCAAAATCTTGTTTTTTTAGCTTATAATCGGACTCTACATTTAGTGGAAGCTTGGCTTTCTCTTCCTTTCGTGTTGCGTTGTAAGAGCTATTGCCCTTATATCTTACACCTACCTGTTCGTACTTTTTACCGTCAATGGTGATATTACCTGTTAGTCTGCTTTTCTTCTTAGTATTACGGAGACTTACAAGTTTCTTATCCCAGTCATTGTCTTCGAACTGAATCTTTACTTCTCTGATGGCATTAATGTCATAGAAGTTTTGAGCTCGTAGTCCGCAAGCTGCAAAGGCAAAGAAACAAAGTATCCAATAACGCATTATCCTTATTTATTCAACTCAGCCAAGGTAACAACTGCTGGCTTTAAAACATAATTATTCGGATAAAATCCAACAGCTCCTGTGTTTTCGGTCTGAATGTAGTACTCCATACTGTTATACATACTTTTCGGATCTATTACTACAGTATATTTGCCGTCACCTGCTGTTTCATCACTATTAGTTCCGTCATCATACATTGTGGCTGATTGGTAGTCAGATTTAGCATCCGGTCTGTAGTAAATAACAAGTTTTTTAGGAAAATTATTGGTTTCGGCTGTAATTGTAAATGTTTGTATTTGTTCATTTGAGTAAAGCTGACGTGCTCTGTAAGTAACATTTGTAACTTCAGAAGGCAGATTTTTTAGCAAGTCATGTTTGCGCAAATATTTTAATCTTTTTTGCATCAACTCCATGATACCTGGTATTTTGGTTTTACTTCCAATGGTTGTAGTAAGGCTCTTATCAAATTCCATGACCGAATATTGCTTGTATGGATCATCCAGATATGCTTTGCGAATCAATTTTTGGAGTTCCTCTGCCCTCTTTTCAAGATAATCTGATATAACAATTTCTTCAAATAGCTGACGAATATGAGCCAGATATACCATACGGTTTTCTTTAATACTGAGCAGACGGCTTATGAGAGGCTTATAGATATCGTCGATATGCAGTAGCGGATCCAACTCCTGAAGCTCTTTTAGTGTTAGATCTGAGGTGCCTACCTTAGTATTTTTATAACTGCCGAAAGCCAGGTTCAAATCCCAGATAACAGGAACAAATTTTCCAAAATTATTTTTGTACAAATAGTAGTTCTGACATTCCTTACCCGAATAACTGCTGAGATTGACGAAAACATTGTTGTAAGCAAGCATCCACAATGTCTGGTCAACATCCAGCATACTATTAATATTAGCAGGGCTTTGCTCGAGTACTTTAGTCAGTTCAATGAGTTCATCCCAACCTGACTCAGAAATTAATGTATAATTTGGTAGAAAACAATTTGGGTCTTGCTCATATACTAGTGCAGAATAAATTTTGTTCTTGCAGCCCGGGTTAGATTTGGTGTCAGGATCAGGACTGCATTTAAAAAATGTATTCGACCGGGATGCATTATTTCTCTCAATAAAATTCTTGTCGATTGATTCCACATTCACATATAAACCAATGTACTTATCATTTACGTAGAGTTTTGTGTAATTGGCTCTTGGTGCCACCATGTATTTTCTGGCAATTTCGAAACCAAGCACTTCACGTACCATTGACGGGTCGCGCAATGCACTTGAGAGTTTGATTGAGCTGACACCCTGATATTTTTGACTTTTGTTAATATAGTCGAGTTTTATTTGCCAAGGATTACGCTTATTGCCAAATCCGTATGAAGAATTCCCCCTGTAGCGTATGCCTACGTCCTTGATTTTGGTACCGTTAATGTTCACATCACCAACTATCATTCCGGCACCATACACCTTAAGTGAATCCAGAATGTCAGCATAATTTTGCTGCTTTATAGTAAGGCGGATTTCAGAAATATGATTAGGATCGAAAATATCGGTTTCACTGCTTTGAGCTGATGCTACAAATGAAAATAATAACAAAATACTTAACTGAACGAATCTCATGTTTTCCAAATTAATTGGCAATATTACAAAAAATATATGCTTTTAGGTTAAAAATTACGTGATTTTATGAAAATAATAATTCCGGAAAAGTTGATTTTCTTAGGAATTAGCAGAGTAAAATCGTAACAATCAGTAAACTACAAATGTGTAATACAAATAATACTTTACGGTGTTTGATAGGGTTACTTTTTTATTTCTATCAACACATGAAGGATAAAGTTAATGAGCATAAGTACCCCAACTATCAATGAAGTCCATTTGAAAAGTGTCTTCATGCTACTGTTGTTGATGCTTTGTATCAGTTCATTTAATCTTGTGTTGTAGGTAGTCCACTTCCCGGTTATGAGGAAGAATAAGCCTAGGCTGATAAAAGCTATGATTAACTCAAACAATAAACCCAATGCATCCATACTCATACGAAAATTATTTGGCTGTTAAGCTTCAAGCTCTTCAAAAAAACCGGTTTTCTTATTTTTTCTTACGTTATTCCAGAGAAAGTACCGTCCGTTCATTACGATATACACACCCTTTGGCAGTGTTTGAACGAAGGCAAGAGCACTACCGAGATTAAAAAATCCATCGGAACTAGTGCCAAATGCGTAGGGTATCATAGCTCCTGTCATGACGATGGTTTTGTCAATATTCGCCTTTGCCAGAAACTCGCCGGTACGTACCATTGTATCGGTACCATGTGTGATAATGATGTGGTCACTTTCGCTTTTCTTACAATTGTGCAGAATGATTTCGCGGTCATCATCCGTCATCTCGAGCGAATCGACCATCATTAGTGTCTTTACATCTATGTCTTGTGTACATCTGCCCAACCTAAACATGTCGGGCAGATGTGTATCTTTGAAGTACAGTTCGCCGGTGATGAAATTATACTCCTTGTCAAATGTACCACCGGTAATATATACCTGTATCATATCAATTTTAATCTACTTTAAACATTGAATCATTAATTCCCTTGTTGATTTCTACAGAGTTTGTAATCATTTCAATAGGCACAGGCATCATTCCGCCGGTAATGACTGCTTTATGCGGAATCATAATACCATCAACAGCTTTGTAATCTGAAAAATCTGTTACCATTGTGACGGTTTTTTCTCCTGCTGTCTGGCTCATTACTTCACGAAGTTTAAGTTTTGATTTGACATCGTAGTATTCAAGTTTTTTCGCACCTTTAGGAGAAACAACTTCTATCTTGTAGGCATCGTTACCTTCTACATTTTCAGTACCGATCAGTTTAAGTGTATATTTTTCCGCTTCATATTTTACTTGAGGTATAAGGCCAATTTCATCAATAATCGCATTGAGCGATTCTTCATCCATTGCTGAATTTTGCCCCATCTGTCCCTGGATACCTTTCTTGCCATTCACTATTTGCTCCTGAACTACCGAACCATTCATAGACATTTTTTCAGCGTACTTATCCGGCATTTTTACGTATTTGTCAGTTTGTATTGCCATTCCCTGCACATTAGTTTGAGCAATGAAATGTACATCTTTGACTTTGTTAATCTGGTCAACTCCGCCTACAGCCTTAACATAATCTGCAATAACATTACCAGCTGTCAGGTTACCCAAATCTACCGGTGCGCTATCTACTACTTTATCTCCGTAAGCGGTATAGAAATTAACCTTTTTATCTGGGGCGAATTGCTTAAGCTTATCTGCCACTTCATCTTTGTTACCAACTACAAGAATATTTGCATTGTTTGGTAAAATGTATTTTTGAGCTGTTTGCAATACTGCATCTGCATTGACGGCATCTAGTCTGGCAAGGTAAGTTTTGTAATAATCTTTTGGTAGATTGAAACGTATAGTTGATAATGCAAAGTTTGCTACTGTCTGCGGTCGTTCAAGTGAACGGGAGAAATCTCCTGCCAGCGATGCTTTGATGCTCGACAGTTCGAGGTCTGTCACTTTTTCTGTCCTTATCCGGTTCATTTCGTTCAAAAACTGTGTAACGGCACTATCTGTTACCTCATTTCTGACAGATGCTGATGCAGAGAATGTTCCGGCAAGTTTGTCGGGACCAATAGTACTATATGCTCCATAAGTGAAGGCATGTTTTTCGCGCAGATTTTGGAATAATCGGGCAGTAAAACCATGTCCGCCAAGAATATTATTCATCACTGCCACTCTTACAACATCTTCTGTACCAGGTTTAAGCACTACCGGATAGGTTACATTGATAACAGACTGAACAGCACCGTCTTTATTTACAAAGCTTACCATTGGCTGGTTATTCTGTTTTGGCGCAGAATAATTGTTTTTAGGTACAATGCCAGGAGTCCAGCCACCAAAAAACTTCTCTGCTAATGCAATTGCTTTCTCGGCCTTTATATCTCCTACTGCAATAAAATAAGCATTGTTTGGTTTGAAATAAGTATTGTAGTATTCTTTGCACTGTTGAAGTGTTATCTTCTCAAGCGTTTTTTCAGTCATATTTTCTCCGTAAGGGAAATCCTTACCGAAGTTGAGTACAGATGCGACATTGGCAGATATAGTATTGGCGTCATCTTTTGCTTGCTGCAGACCAGACTGTGACTGCGATTTAATTTTTTGAAATTCAGCCTCCGGAAAACTAGGATCAAGAACAGCCTCTGATGCTAGTTCGAGTAACTTTTCAGAATGTTTGGTAAGTGAAGAAGCAAAAAATCCGTTGGCATTGGCAGAGAATGATGCACCAAGAAAATCTATTGCTTCGTCAAGTTGAGCCTTTGACTTTTTGGATGTTCCTTTGCCAAGCATCTGGCCGGCAAGATCTACGTAACCTTTTGAGTCTTTTTCAAGTATTGGATCATTGTCAATAAATAGCTGAAAAGATGCTCTCGGTAATTTGTGGTTTTCTACAACTATTACTTTCAGACCGTTTTTAAGTGAGTGCACGGTATAATCACTAATCTGAATGAGTGGTGCCGGTCCTGCCTTAGGTTGCTGACTTCTAAAATCTGTCATTGGTTTCGGTTTAGTTGTTGTTGCTTTAGGTTTAGCTTTGGTTTGTGTTTTTGTAGTTGTTTTGCTCTTAACCTGTGCAACACCTAGCTGTGTTGTACCAAGGCCCAACACTAAAAATAGTATATATAATATTCTTAAGTTTTTCATGTTCACGCTGGTTTTTATGATTTTTTGAGTTTAGGCATGTAGTACAACACTACTCTTTTGTTCTTATTGAAATACTGGTTGGCCACACGTTTAATGTCTTCACGTGTTACTTTCATGTATTTATCAAGTTCTGTATTGACAAGTGACGTATTTTTAAAATAAGTATAAGCACTTGCAAGCGTCTCAGCGATTCCGGCCATTGTAGCATTTCGGCTTACAAATTCAGTTTCGATACTATTGCGGAGTTTAGTAAAATCATTTTCTGAAATAAGGTCATTCTGGGTGCTAAATATCACTTCATCCATACTTTTCTGTAAATCACCCGGATCACCACCAAAATTAGCTATACCGAAAGTGATAAAAACTCCTTCGTGTTCGAGCGGATACGGAAATGCACCTACAAATACGGCCTTTTGTTGCTCATCGACTATGGCTTTGTGCATTTTGGAGCTTTCGCCTTCAGAAAGATATTGGCCTAACATTCTAACAGCATAAAAATCCTCATCTTTGATAGAAGGCATTCTGTATGCTTCGATAACGGCCGGTAACTGGATATTGTCATACACTGTATCCTTTATCTCAGATGTAAGTGGCACATCGCCGCTTGTAGGCCTGAATATTGGTTTTGTTCCCTTTGGTATTGGTCCAAAGTATTTTTCAATCAGTTTTTTGGTCTGTTCGACATTAATATCACCTGCAATAGATAATACCGCATTATTAGGAACGTAGAATGTCTTGTAAAAATTTACATAATCTTCTTCGGATGCTGCATCAAGGTGTTCCATCGAACCGATCGTCATCCACCTGTATGGATGATTGGTGTACATACGCTTCATGATTTCTTCAATGAGCGTACCATAAGGTTGGTTGTCAACACGTTGACGTTTTTCTTCCTTGACAACCGAACGCTGCGTTTCGATACCAACTTTATCAACTTTTGCGTGCATCAGTCTTTCAGATTCAAGCCAAAGTGACGTTTCGAGTTGGTTAGATGGCATGATTTCAAAATAATACGTTCTGTCATTGGAAGTATTGGCATTAAGCGTTCCGCCTGAACGTTCAACGATTTTTGCAAATTCGCCACGAGGAATATTCTCCGAACCTTCAAACAAGAGGTGTTCGAAAAAATGAGCAAAACCAGTACGGTTTGGGTTTTCATTTTTTGAACCTACATGGTACATAATGGATACAGCGACTATCGGTGTACTGTGGTCTTCATGAAGTATTACATGCAGGCCATTTGGCAGATCGTATTCTGTATATTTGATCTGAATACTTTGTGCTGAAAGCATAAAACTACTGGTTAACAAAATGGGTAATAGAAATTTCTTGATCATAATAAATGATTGTTATTTTAAAGGTGCGAATTAATACAAAAATTATAAGAAATGAAAATCAGAACCATACTTTTTGGATAAACCTGACAATAATCATGACTAATGGATTACATTTCAATATTAAAATACCAAAAAGTAACAAATTGTTTTTCAGAATCAGTCTATAATGTATCGCAGAATTAGAAGGAATTATTATTGAGGTATTATTGTTTTAGAGAAGTGTTCAAGGTATGTGTTGGATCATATTTAATGTAAGCAGGAAAAAGGTATTGCATTCAAATGATTATTCTTCCAACAAATTGAAAAATAATACGTTAACCGAATTTGTAATATTTTTAGCAATGAATGACAAGTTACTAAATAAACTTCATCTTTTCCTTATAGTTGCAGGCACTCTGCTCTTGAGTTGTAAAACCGGTGGACAGGATGCTCATAACAATAAAACCGGCAATCACCTGATAAACGAATCGAGTCCATATTTGCTACAACATGCCCATAACCCTGTTGATTGGTATCCGTGGAATGATGAGGCACTTCAAAAAGCCCAAAAGGAGGACAAACTCATCATCATCAGCATCGGTTATTCTTCTTGCCACTGGTGCCATGTTATGGAGAAGGAATGTTTCTCTGATACTGCAGTAGCACGTGTTATGAATGATCACTTCGTAAGCATTAAGGTAGATCGTGAAGAACGCCCCGACGTGGACGACATTTATATGACAGCTTGCCAGTTGACAAATGAAAGCTGTGGATGGCCGCTGAATGCCATTGCCCTACCCGACGGCAAACCTATATGGGTCGGCACTTATTTCCCTAAAGATCAGTGGATTAGAATTTTAGAAAAATTTCAATCACTGAAAACCGAGAATCCTGGCGAACTACAGAAAAATGCTGCTCAAATAACCGATTACATTAAAGAAATGCACAAAGGCGAACATGTCATTGGCAACATCATCCCTAAATCGGATATCCAAAATATTCTACAAACCATTACCAATAAAACTGATAAAGTGTATGGAGGCAGAATGGGTGATAGTCAGAAATTTCCACGTACAGAAAGTTATGATTTTCTGCTACAAAGTGCATACTACTACAACAACAACCCTGCAAAAGATGCTGCATTGATAACCCTTGACAACATAATATATGGTGGTATTTATGATCATGTTGAAGGTGGTTTTGCAAGATATACCGTAGAGAACAAATGGAGAATCCCGCATTTTGAGAAAATGTTGTACGACCAGGCCGGTATTGTTTCATTGCTTGCCAATGCCTACAAAATAACCGGCAATGAAACATACAAATCAAGAATAACCGAAACTCTACAATTTACAGATACAAAATTAAGTGACAAAGAAGGCGGATTCTATTCTTCTTTTGATGCAGACAGCGAGGGAGAAGAAGGTAAATATTACGTTTGGACTGAAGCAGAAATTGACGCTCTTATCAAAGACCCTGCTTTGAATAAGACGGCAAAGGTGTATTACAACATTTCTACAAAAGGTAACTGGGAAAAGGGGCAGAATGTACTCTATGCAGACAGAAATGTAAATAAAACTGCTGCTGTTCTGAAAACAAATATTTCCCAACTGGAGGAACAATTAAAAAAAGTAAATACAATACTGAGGACAGCCCGTGACAAACGAACTGCACCACATAGAGACGATAAAATCCTCACTTCGTGGAATGCTGCCATGTGCAAAGCCTATTTGGATGCATACACTGCTACCGGAGATAGAACTTATCTGGACAGAGCAAGAAAGAACCTCGATTTCTTGACTACCAAGGTAATGCAGAAAGACGGTAAATTATTCAGAAATTACAAAGGTGGTAAAGCTACAATTAATGGATTCTTAGATGATTATGCATTCACTATTCAAGCATTAATAGAAATGTATCAGGCTACTTTTGAAGAGAAATGGCTTCAACAAGCAAAATTGATAACTGATTATACTATCAAACATTTTTATGATGCCACAAGACTTACATTTTACTATACAGATGATAGCGACTCAAAGCTTTTGTCCAGAAAAATTGAAACTTCGGACAATGACCTTCCTGCTTCTACTGCCGTAATGGCAACATCACTTTATTCGTTAGGCGACCTTTTGTACAATGATGATTATTCCACTAAAGCAAAGAATGCACTTGCACGAGCTTCGACCGAGATAAACAAAACATCAAGTCCGGAATCGTATGCTTCGTGGTTAAAACTTGCATCTCTCATTCATCGTACTCCTTACGAAATAGCCATAACGGGTGATAATAGTGAGCAGTTCAGGGCTGAAATGCAGAAACATTATTTGCCTGATGCTATTTATCTTGGCGGAAAAACAGAAGGAACGCTTGAACTGTTGAAAGGGAAAGTTCAGTCCGGCTCTACTTTAATATATGTGTGCAAAGAAAAAGTATGCAAACTGCCTCAGAAAACTGTAAAAGAGGCTTTGGCTGAAATGAAATAATAATGTACTGCTGAATTGTTTGGGGCATTATGCTTTTCTGCGAATAAGTTGGCGTACTTTTGCAGTATGAATATTAACGACTTTGACCCAAATGGTGTTGGCCTGCGAAACGGCAACTTTATTGGACTTCCGTTCGACGAAGAAAATTCCAAGATAATCCTTTTTCCTGTACCATGGGATGTTACTGTCTCCTACAATGATGGTACCTCCACGGGGCCTGCCAATATTCTGCAGGAATCCGTGCAGCTTGACCTGCATGATATTGACATAGACAATGCATGGCAATCCGGAATCTATTTCGCAGAAATGGATGATGAAATACTAAAAAAGAATAACTCACTACGTGAAAAAGCTTCTTCATATATATACTTCCTTGAAGAAGGTGGAAAATTATCCGGTGATTCGCAGACAAGGAAAATTCTGGATGAAATAAATACAGAATCGGCAAAGCTGAATGATTGGGTTAAGGCCAAAACAGCACATTGGTTAGATCAAGGCAAACTTGTAGGTTTGGTTGGAGGAGACCACAGTACACCGCTCGGCTACTATCAGGCTCTGGCAGAGCGCCATGCGGAGTTTGGTGTGTTACACATTGATGCCCACATGGATTTGCGTGAAGCCTATGAAGGTTTTGAATATTCACATGCATCCATATTCTATAATGCACTTAAGATTCCTAATATAACGAAACTTGTGCAGGCAGGCATTCGCGATTATTGCCAGGCCGAAACTCAGTTAGTCAACAGTCAAAACCAAAGGATAGAAGTTTATTATGATCACTATATAAAGCAGGCAATCTACCGTGGTGATAAATTTTCGAAAATCGTCAAAGAAATGATTTCAAATCTGCCGGATAAAGTTTATATCAGTTTTGATATTGATGGTCTTGACCCAAAACTTTGCCCCAATACCGGCACTCCAGTTCCAGGAGGATTCGAATTTAGCGAGGTGTGTTTCATTTTTGAACAAATCGTAGAGTCGGGCCGAACTATTATCGGATTCGACTTGGTAGAAACAGGAGCAGCAGGCAACGCTTGGGACGGAAATGTGGCAGCAAGGGTCGTTTATAAACTTGCTTCATGGATGGCTAAGAGCAATGGTATAATATGATTAAAGCTTTTATTTAATAAACATTAGATAAACTATTGATTTACTGAATGGTTTAATTTAGTGTATTAAAAAATCTAATAGTTTTAAATCCGGTCAAACTGGAGTCTGGCTCCATTAGCCCTACGGAAAATGCCTTTTTCATAAACATGAAGTCCGTTGATGATAGTGTGCTCTACGGTGCCTTTTAATATATCACCAGCCAATGGTGTCCATCCGCATTTGTAGTGTGTCTGTGAATTATTGATCATTTGTTCACGTTGTGTATTAACAAGCACAAGGTCAGCATGATAGCCTTCTCGGATGAAGCCTCTGTCCTTTATCTTAAAACATACGGCGGGTGCATGCGACATTTTTCTTACCAGGGTTTCGAGTGAAATTTTTCCTTGGTTATAAAAATTGAGCATAATGGGTAGCGAATGTTGAACAAGTGGAAGACCGGATGGAGCCTTAGCATAAGGCAGTTGTTTTTCATTCCAGGTATGTGGTGCATGGTCGGTGGCAATGATGTCAATTTTATCTGATAGCAAAGCATCCCATACGGCCAGGCGATCGTTTTCTGACTTGATTGCAGGGTTGCACTTGATGAGGTTTCCTTTGGTTTTGTAAAATGTGTCATTGAAATAAAGGTGATGGACACAGGCTTCTGATGTAATCCTTTTTTCAGACAGTATTTTGGTATTATCGAATAGTTCTGTTTCTATTCCTGAAGAGATGTGCAGAATGTGTAGCCGTGCATCAAATTTTTTGGCAAGTGAAACAGCAAATGAACTTGACAGGTAGCACCCTTCTGCATTACGAATCACCGGGTGCCATGCAGGAGGAATGTCATTACCGAATTTTTCAACTGCGAGTTCGAAGTTACTTTTTATTGTGGCCTCATCTTCGCAATGTGTGGCTATAAGGGTTGGGCTTTCACGAAATACACCTTCAAGCGCTTCAACTTTATCAACGAGCAAGTTACCGGTTGATGAGCCCATAAAGATTTTAACACCACAAACATTCTTTACATTTACTTTTTTCACTTCGTCAAGGTTGCTATTTGACACACCGAGGAAGAATGAATAATTAGCCCATGAACTCTGATTTGCAATATTATACTTGTCTTCAAGCAGGTCATTCGTAACTGCAGCAGGAATGGTATTAGGCATTTCCATAAAACTGGTGACACCTCCGGCAATGGCCGCCTTTGACTCCGATTCTATAGTAGCTTTGTGCGTGAGACCTGGTTCGCGAAAGTGTACCTGATCATCAATGATGCCGGGTAAGGTATGCAAGCCTGTACCGTCGATTTCTTGAGCATTGGTGTTAGAGATAATGCCACCTACCTTTTCTATCCTTCCATCCCGTATCAACAGATCACCTTCGATTATGATGTTTTCATTTACTATTTTTGTATTTTTGATAATTATGCCGGCCATTTGAAATGATTTACTTGACAATTATACCTGCCAAACTTTTTATAAATGTATTTTTGCACAAAATAAGTAAATTTTAAATGTCTAAACCGGTTTCGGAAATAAAAATAGGGATACTGGGCGGAGGTCAGCTTGGTCGTATGCTGGTACAAGCCGGAAAAGAATGGAATCTGGACTTTTACATTCTTGACGAATCAGCCAGTTTTCCTTCAGGCAATGTAGGAGCAGGCTTTGTCACCGGCAATTTTAAAGATTATGATGATGTATATAAGTTTGGCAAGGATAAAGACATTATCACAGTCGAAATTGAGCATGTTAATACTGACGCTCTGCTTCAACTTCAAA
This sequence comes from Saprospiraceae bacterium, assembly GCA_019694295.1. Taxonomy (GTDB): domain Bacteria; phylum Bacteroidota; class Bacteroidia; order Chitinophagales; family Saprospiraceae; genus JAEUUM01. Next base: position 15,804 of record JAIBCG010000032.1, on the reverse strand, counting down.
GAGAAGGTGTGGAAGTACACCCAAATCCGGCATCTCTAAACATCATCAAGGATAAAGGTACACAAAAATTATTCTACAAAAATCATGATCTGCCCACAGCTGATTTTCAGATTTTCGAAAGTAAAAAAGACATATTTCTTGCGTTAGAATCTAGCACACTTGCCTACCCTTTTGTACAAAAATCGAGACTGGCAGGTTATGATGGCAAAGGTGTGGCAATCATCAGAAATGACAATGATGTTTTGGAAATAATGGATGTTCCGTCAGTGACGGAAAAGCTCGTAGATATATCTACTGAAATATCTGTCATCGCATCGCGTAATAAAAATGGCCAGATAAGATGCTATCCTGCTGTAGATATGGAATTTCACAACAAGGCTAATCTGGTAGAATTTGTTTATTTCCCTTCAAAAATTTCAAAAGAAAAGCAAAAAGAAGCGGAAAATTTAGCTGCCACAATAATTAACGAACTGGACATTTGTGGTCTTCTTGCAGTTGAGATGTTTCTTGACAAAGACGGCAAAATCTTGATAAACGAGATAGCTCCACGCCCACACAACAGCGGACACATCACCATCGAAGCAAGTATTACGTCTCAGTTTCAACAACATTTGAGAGGTATCTGCAACCTTCCCTTGGGCGATACCAGGTTCCACTCTCCTGCTGTAATGGTCAATCTTTTAGGAGCTAAGGGACATTCCGGAAAAACGAAATATTCTGGAATGGATGAATGCCTACAAATAGACGGCGCAAGCATTCACTTGTATGGAAAAGCTACAACTAAACCTTACAGAAAAATGGGACATGCTACGGTACTTGACAAAACAAGGGCAAAAGCTACCAGAAATGCTAAACAAATTAAGAAATTTCTTAAAATTCATACATAATGAATAACAAAGTAGGCATAATAATGGGTTCGGATTCTGACCTCACAGTCATGAAGGAAGCGGCTTCAATACTAGATCATTTCGGTGTAACGTATGAAATCTCTATTGTATCTGCCCACCGTACACCCGATCGTATGTTTGAATATGCAAAGACTGCACATACTCGAGGATTAAAGGTAATTATTGCAGGTGCAGGAGGTGCTGCACATCTTCCAGGTATGGTTGCTGCCATTACGATATTGCCGGTTATAGGTGTTCCGGTCAAGTCTTCTAACTCGATAGATGGGTGGGATTCTATCCTCTCAATACTTCAAATGCCTAATGGCGTGCCCGTAGCAACAGTAGCACTCAATGCAGCAAAAAATGCCGGAATACTTGCTACTCAGATACTAGCCACAGATAACAACAGCCTTGTTAAGAAACTCGAGACATACAAAGCTGAAATGCATGAGCAAGTAATAGAAAAGAATAGAAATTTGGACAAAAAAAAAGAGTAACACTCTACGAGGTTACTCCATCCAAAGGTAAACAACAACAATCAATATAATAATAGCAAAACATTTGCCAAAAATTGAATATTTTAAAAAATATATAAATAAAATTTAAATACCTTTGCTGCAACGCCAAATTGTGACAAGCATAATTGGTTGTGAAATGAAGGATTTAGTTACAAATTGTAGGTATTTACAGTAAGAATTTACTGTTTTTGTGATAAATTTCAGCAAAACATATTCTTTCGAAAAGTTTTCTGAAAAAGTAAAAAAAAATATCTATATAGATTTTCATAATCTAAACACCAAGATTGTAAACAGTTACAAAATCACTTTTGAGTTGGAATGTAAACCGGAATGTCGGCTTTCAAACTGTCAACAATTAAAAACGGGATGAAGCAATTTTAAACATCATCCCGTTTTTGTAAAATTATAATTATATTAGATTAATTTTCAGTTTTAGGTTTTCCGGCTGCCTTGGCACGTTGTACGAACAAATCTGCAGTTTCAGGTGACACTGCTTGAATTTCGTAGGTTTCGTCATTTTCCTTTTTATACACGAGTTCTTTTTTCTTCAGCTTTAGGAATGCATCTGTAAAAACAGTATTATTGGAGGTGACAGAAAGTATGCCCTGCGAATACCCGAAGAAGTAAAAATTTTCATTCGGGCCTTTGATGTAAATATACAGTCGGTCATCTTCGTTGGAAGGCATCTTGATCTCGACGCTCGATGTCACCATCTTATTGAGCATTTCACCATTTATGGCTGCCAGCCCGTTTACGTCTTTACTCGAAACAAACGAAGAATAATCGGCATCCCAGATGAGATCGAGCTTGCTGAAGAAGAGGCTGAACTTTTTAAATTCTTTTGGCAATTCAAGCGTACGAGCTTTCATGGTGCTCAGCAACGGTGTCAGCACAGCATCATCGGTGATGAATTCGGACATTGCATGATCATAGAATTCGAATCCGCGATTATAGTCAATGAAGTTGGATTCGAATGTGCTTGTGCGCAAGTCATTAACCATAGCTGTAAGTAAAACTTCCGGAATAGTAAGCTCAATACCTAACATTGTCTGGATGTTTACAGGTGGTAGTTTTACCTTATCTGCCTCGAGTGTAGTGTCGATGACTGCAAATTCTGATTCTATTTTGCCGGCAGCCTGAAGGTTTACATATTTTAGACCTGAGCCAAAACTGAGCGGACCTTCTGCTTCCACCTTATTATTGTAGTTGGTAATACTTATCCTTCTTCCTCTCATGGCGTTTGTAAATACTTTGGCACTATCACCTACTACAAATTTATCTTTCTTGGCATCATTGATGATATAACCGGTGACATCCAATATCGGTCGGTCTTTTCTCATATAAGTTGGCATCATGAATCTTGGATAAAGCTGTGCGGTACTTTTTGACAGGAAAAACCCACTTCGCACAGGGTTGCCGGTAGGATTCTTACTTTTGTTGTAATATAGGCGTACATCATCTCTGTTGACCTCATTATCTATCGAAAACCAATTCTTTTCCTTGAATAAAGGTGACTCGATATTAGCAAATCCGTCAAAGCCTACATCTTTTTTGTTGGCTGTGAGTTTCATTTTGCCGTAAAATCTCATTTTCGGGCCAAGGTAAAAATTGAGTGAATCTGTAAGATTGGCTTCGGCCGTGGTCAGTGTGGCCTTTTGCGATTTCTTGCCTTTTCCGACACGTTGGCCGATGATGTTATCGAAGAATATTTCTTGTTCTTTGTCTTTGATATTATATTGGTAGAAACCTTTGGCAGTGTAGAGTTTCTTTCCTTTAATATCTACAGTAGCCTTCGTTATGGTGTGAAATTTTGTAATAGTATCTGCTAAAATACTTGCGTTGTTAAGTGTTGACATTTCACCACCTTTTTTGATTTCGATATCGCCCGATTCCGGATAAATGTATGCGTCGCACGAGTTAATGACATCTACACCACCTATCTTGAGTAAGTTGGTCTTCAGATCATAAAAAGCGGTCTTACCTCTAAAACTCAGGCTATCCTGGTCTTCTGCGAATGAACGGAACACTGCCGGTTTGTTGGGGTCGGCTTTGAAAGTAATGGTTTCGTTCTTCATATCCCATTCAAACTCGTTCATGGATGTGGAATATTTGTTGTAAGGCATGGTTGTACTGATATTCTGCGAATTAGCCACAAAACTTCCTTTCTGGTTTTCAAAATCAAGAATACCTCGGATATTTTTTGTGTCAAATGCGAGGTCATCAGAATTTACAGCCCGGATCTTTAGGTCCATGGTGTCAGATGAAGCATTGTACAAGCCAAAATTAAACACTTTGGCATCTGCAAGCCCTTGTTCCCAGTTGAGTTGTCCTCTTGCCTTCAACCCTTGTGGTGTCATTATGAGCAGACCCTTAAGCGTATGGATACCTTCTCTAAACATTGTAAAAGCCTTTTCTTTGGTTCGGATGTACATACTGTCCTGGTATGGTCTCCAGTCAACCAGAACGTTCTGGCCATTTACTTTCGGGAACAGTGCATTCCCCTCCTTTCCTTCATCTATATTGAATTGCTGTGCGCTTGCTGTAAGTATCTTGGGGCGGAAAAGAATATCATCAGAGTCGAAATTACTCTTTATGTACCGAAGACTGCCTTTTCCCTGCAAGCCGGCATTACTAAGAAGTATATTACCTTTGTAAACACCCTTTTTAACATATACAGGGAAACCATCCGCAGGCGTTTTTGTCAGATATCCAAGGCTTTGGTCTTCTTGTAGTGAGAGCGTTTCATTAAAGACCGGAAAAATGTTGGTAGAAAACATTCTTCCTTTCAGATTGATGTTTTCGCCTTTAATTTTGTCAAGACCCTGAAAACTGAATTTATCCAATTCGAAGTAAAACGAATCGCGCTTATATACACCATCATAAATGGCAAGCCGGTCATAAAATACATACGAAAGACCTTTCGACTGAAAGCTCGGAAATGCAGGCAAATCCTGAACACCTGATTTGTTGGAAGGCGCATCAATGTTAAGTACACCGAATGTATTTTCTATCCTTGATTCGATTGGGTTGGCCACCGGAATACCGTTCTTGTCTTTTTCACCTATCGGTATAAATAGGTCAAAAAACCTGACAGAGTCCATTTCTATCTGGTATTTATCATAGACGAAATGAAATTTCTTACCGGTAAAGGTACTATAACCAGCGTACAATTTTCCGTTGAAATCCATATCGCGGTTTTTTTTGAGTACAATTTTGTCATTTAGTGGTTTGAGTGCGACCCTTTGGAATCTTGAAAATTCAACTTTATCTACTCCAAAAACATTAATCTTGCCCGTTTTTAGGCTCCATTCTGCGTTATTCTCGAGTGTTTTTGACAAGATGCTTATGGTTTCATAATCTACTTTCTTTTGGCTTGCATCGGCATAATGTATGGTTTTGTCGCGTATTTCTACTTGTCCGGTTTCCGGATCATAATTGACAAATCCTTTTGCCAGCATTTCGTACAATAATGATTGAATATTACTCAAGCTGAATTTTGGATCGATGGCCTTTGCTGCTGTTTCAACATCCATATTGCGGCCATAATTCTGTGTAGCAATCCTTAGGTTGGCTATAGGATTGGTCGTACCAATACTTTGTATTCTTCTGTAATCAATTTCATCAAAATATTTATCAGATTCAAAAACAACTTCATCTCTTGATTTGGCAAATGCTATAGACTTTTCACCAATGATAATACTGTCTTTGTCTATGAGCCATTTGAATTTATCGGCAGAAATGTCCACTTTGTGGTATGTGTCAAAGATTGGACTACGGTCATTTCCCTTGGTACCACGTTCGAGCGTCATTTCTTTTTGTTTGATGTCAAATTTTAAATTTAACGATAGATGGTACACAGAATCTTCGTCAAAATAGATAACCGACCTGACCCTGTCTGCCGCCACTCGCTCCCCTTTTCTTATAATGAATGTTTCTGCTGTGCCGGTAAAAACGGTTTTGTTGGCAGAATTTTTTATCCAAATCTGTGCTTTGTTTTCTTTATCTCCGGAGCCATACACAGAGGTACCTTCAAGCCTGAAACCACCCTTATAAATAATTCCGCCACCAATGTCTTTTATGTCCAGTATTTTTTCGTAGGATTCGAAGCGTGGGTACGATCCTTCGGTTGCTTTGTTTGCTACCACTACCTTGTCTGTCAATCTGCCTTTGATTTTTTGACTCGGAAAAAGTGAAGGATAGGTAATCAACACATTTTCAGCTGTATATTCGTTCTTTTTTAGATCAAGATTGTAAGTATCAAGCTCTGCAAAAATCTCTTTCACATCGCTTCTTCGCCAATCAACTTTTCCGCCTTGCCCTTTCCAGGTCTGTTCGAATGGTTTGAGAGTGCCTTTTGTACTGCTTATAACTATTGAATCGTTTTTGCGTATGCAGGTGAGGTCAAGATCATCAAATACCAAGCTGAGATCTTTGTTTTCATATTTCATCTGATACTTATCCTTGCCTGTAAGCCATGAGTGACTACCTGGCGATGTTCTGAAGGCATTCATTTCAAAAAATCCACGCGAAAACGACATATAATCTTCAAGTTGATTAAATTTCCGGTTTTGTACGTCGGCAACTATCTGATTGAGTATGTCGTGCCATGCATTAAAGTTTGCAGCGTGCTGTGGCCTGTTCTTAATCACAAGCATACATTCGATATAGGCTTTGAAGTAAGGGTTGGCAGATAGTTTAAGCTCAATGAATTTATTGCAGGTTGCTCTAATTATACTTAGATTTTCTGTTGTGATAATCTGCTTTTTTACTGCAGATTCAAAATCTTTGTAAAGATCGTTCATCACCTGTGTCTTTGACTGTGTGAAAAACTCTCCGAACTGCTTCATGAATTCCTTCTGGTCTTCGGCGAAAGGTTCCGTACGTTGCTGTGCCCGGGCTTCGGTAAGACCTAAAAACAACATACATGTTATTAGTACATTCTTTAAATATGGTAAGTATTTCATCATATTATTAAAATAAGATAATCTCAGAATAAATTATTTACTAAGCTTATAACCAATACATACAATAAATTATTGTTTTACCCAGTGATGACACAGCCAGTAAGCCTTCTGTGTCATTGACTCCATACGAAATCCAGCCTCAGTGTAACACTCTTCTATCAAAGTCTGGTCTTCAGGCATGTACCCTGAAGTCAGCAGATGTCCATCATGACTCATATTTTGAAACAGTGCATTAGCTGATTCTAACAGCACGTTTCTGTTTATATTTGCCAGGATGATATCAAATACTTTTCCATCATAGAGATCAAGCTTGCCAAGTGAAACAGTAAAATTATCAACCTTGTTAATGGAACAGTTTTCAATGGTATTTTCTATAGATTCTTCCGTTATATCATTACCTTCAATAATAGCTGCGCTCAGCTTTGCGGCAAGTATTCCTAGTATGCCAGTGCCACATCCATAGTCAAGTACAGATTTTGCCTTGAAGTCAATCGTTTGCATCATTTCCATCATTTGGTAGGTGGTCTCATGGTGTCCGGTACCAAATGCCATTTTCGGATTGATGACAAGGTCGAATCTGACATTATCAAATGCTTTGTGAAATTCAGCCCTGACGCCTACAAAGTCGTCAACCCGTATCGGTTCAAAATTTTGCTCCCAGGCCTCATTCCAGTTTTTGTATGGGATATTGCTTATTTCATAATACCACCCAAAAGAATGTATCAGTGTCTCTATTCCTTTTAATTTTTCATCTGTCAGTTTTTCTTCTGGCAAATAGCACAACAAGGCTTCATCGGTCTGTTCATATACTTCAAAATCATCTTCGTCAACTGCTGCCAACATCAGTTCCTGAACATCCGGAGGGCAGATAATTTTTATACATTTATAATCTTTCATCTAGTAAATTTCAGATTTAGCAGATTTTAAGGTATTTATCATGAGGGCACATACTGTCATTGGCCCTACACCTTTTGGTACCGGTGTAATAAAAGATGCTTTAGGTGCAACATGCTCGAAATCAACATCTCCAACCAGTCTGAATCCACTTTTAGTTGAAGCATCGGCTACTCTGTTGATTCCTACATCTATAACAATGGCTCCTTCTTTAACCATATCAGAAGTTACAAATTTTGGAATGCCAATAGCTGCAATGATGATATCTGCCTGCTTAACTAAATCCTTAAGGTTGGAGGTACGGCTGTGAACAATCGTAACAGTACAATTGCCCGGGTAAGCCTTTCTGGCCATCAGAATACTCATGGGGTTGCCCACAATATTTGATCTGCCGATGACTACACAATGTTTTCCATCAGTTTCTATTTTGTATCTTTCCAACATTTGTAGTATTCCGCTTGGTGTCGCTGGTAAAAAAGCTGGCAGACCTTGTGCCATTCGTCCAAAATTGAGTGGGTGAAAGCCATCAACATCCTTTTTAGGGTCAATCTTAAGCAGGATATTATCGGCATCAATATGTCGTGGCAATGGCAGCTGCACAATGAACCCGTCTATTTCCGGGTCGTTATTTAGTTCCTCAATTAGAGAAATAAGCTCTTGTTCTGTGCAATTTTCATCTCGTTTGATAAGGCTTGATCTGAATCCTGCTGTTTCACAAGACTTTACTTTGTTGGTTACATACGAAAGAGATGCCGGGTTATTACCGACCAATACAGCCGCCAAGTGAGGTCTTCTTTTACCGTTTGCTACCAATATTTCTACTTCTTGTCTTATTTCTTGTAGAATTTCTTCGGCCAATTCTGCTCCATTGATTAAAATCATAGTTCTTTAAATATTTTGAAATGCGATATTACAAATATAAATGCTAACAAAAAATTATAAAATAAATAAAGTGACATAGGTGTATATTCCTGTAGTCTGATTCCTTTGATTTTGTACAAATAAACCGCCGCCGCAATCTTTTCATAATAATATGCAAAAACCGAACCTAATGCCAGACCTGCTAAACCGAAAAAATATGAAAATGCCAGACTCAACACTATATTGATGCCCAATTCTACCAAAGAATTATAAAATAAGAATGTATTGTAGCCCAAGCCGGACAGAATCGTATGCGGATATAGAAATCTTGATCCAACGATAAAGGAATATATACTGAAGATTAGAGCAGTTTCTACGAATTCATTATTAAAAATGTATGGGAAAATCCATTCAGAAAATGCTACCATTACGATCATTACGGGAAAAATAAAGTGCATCAAAAAGGCCGATCGAGTTTTTATCTGCTTCAATGCAATTTTGATATCTTCATTTACCATAGGCAACAAAGCCGCACCAAGACCAATAGCCAGTGTACCAAGCAGTGGCAAATCGCGAGCTCCGTATTTGTAAACTGCAAACATTCCATCGTCATTCCAACGCCATTTGATAATCCAACCGTCTATTATCCCGGCAGTACCTGTTGCCAGATAATATCCGATAAATGGTAAGGAAGCAGAAAGTATTGTTGTCAAATTAGTAATTGTATCTCTTTCAATGATATAAGCCCGAGTTATTACAAGCATGAAGGCGAATTTCAGCAATGCAAGACTAAATAGGATTAAAAAGATGAATTCAAATCTAAGTTTCATCCAATACATAACCAAAAGCAAGCCGGTATGCAAGCTAAAAACCAAAACAGAAAATACAAGTTGATGCCTTATATTCTTCTTCATGAAGAGGACCTGCTCTGCAAACATGGATGGAACATTCAACAATAATAGCAAACCAACCAACCAAGTCAGGTAGCCGCTGAGATTCGTCCACGAAAACAAATGTGTCGCCCCAACTGCTCCAAAACCAAGCATTCCGAGTAAAATGAGTAATTGAGCGACTTTACGCTCACGGTTAGGCGTGGCAATGTCTTGATAACGCGACAAATAATACTGGGTAATACCGTTGATCCAAAAAAAACTGAATGATGTGACAAAGAATAGAACATACTCATACGAACCTATCTGATCGGCCGAAAAGCCTGACTGGGCAAGGATAACGCCCGTGAGTAGCGATGCGGCCTGCCTTAGTATTCCGGCCAGCTGAAAGGCTTTGGCTGAATCAAAACTTGTGAGTTGTTGCCGGAAGCTCATCTACTTACTTTTTTCGGGTCACATGTCTGAATTTTACGCCAAGTGAACTGAGTTCGTGTAGTATTGGTGTGTAAAAATCTGCCGTAACCGGAATCTTGAATCCTGCACCTTTGATATTGCCTGTAAGGTAATTCTTGACATAAATAGCGAGTGGCAGACCTACCAGTTTTGACATTGCTGTATGGTGTGGGTCTTCACCAATGTCATGCAATGTACTCGTCATTGAGTATTTTATGCCATCAAGTGTGTATTGATATTTGTGTTGCATGATGACCATATCTTTATCATCATCAGCTAGCCTCCATTTGTCGATAAGCCAGTATTCGAGTACCTGTGCCGGTGTCAGCATTCCTTTATTCAACAAAACATTACTGTCAAGACGGAGCCACCTGAGCGTTTCAACAGATTTTGGTGAAACTTTTATTCCAAGCAGTTTCTCGATTTTGCTGGATGTGAGCGAGTCGTATTCATCCTGTATAAAAGCCCTTGTTATTTCTTTAAGCGTAAATCTGTCTGTATCTATTTTTATTGTATCATTGGTGTATCCACATTGTATTAGTATATTCCAGGCTACGCAGAATCCGTTGGCACGGATGGTCCCTCTTAACAATGTTTCAATTCCGCCAAGTCCGTACAATTCTTCGTAATGCAATGAGTCACGGTTTGGGTAGCCTTCATATTTACCATAAGGAGCAATATTCAACAACTCGGTATTCCTGAACAATTGGTGATAAGGTACATACACTACCCGACCCTCTTTTTTAAACTGTGCTATTCCTTGTCCTGCCAATATAATATTCCTTGGGTTCCAGCTAATTTTGTAATGCCAAGGATTATCATCCGACTCGGGAGCTATGAGCCCACCGGTATAGGAGGTGAAAGATGTAATGTGTGCACCTTTTGCCTGAAGCGTGTGAATAGTTTCCATTGCAGACATGTGGTCAATACCCGGGTCAAGACCAAGTTCGCCGGCAAATAGCAGATTTTTCTTTAACAATTCGGGTTCAAGACTTCTTAACTCGTCTGTGACGTAGGAAGCATTTGCGAATGGTTTATTAAATGTAAGACAATCTTTGGCAATGAGGATGTGAAGGTGGGCCGGTAATAATGAGACAACCATATCATGTGCTGTAATCAGAGTCTCTCTTTTTGCTACATCATTTATATCCGATTGAACCAGACTCAGATTGGGATGCTGCTTCAATTTTTCATCAATGTTATTAAAATTAAAATCAGCAATGCTGAGTTTCCAGTTGAATGTAGTACTATGATGAAGAATATATTCCACAAAAAACAATGCCGACCTCCCCGCACCAAACAACAGAATCTTCATATTTAGCCTTTTTATTAATTGACACAACAAACCTACCATTTTTATCGTAATAATCAGACCTAACGAGGCAAATTTGAATCAAAAAATTTGATGATTATGTTATTGAAAATCGAAACTGAATATTACATTTACGATAGTTTAGAAGATTTGAGCGAAATACAAAGAAGTTTATTGCTACGTGCCAAGCAAAACACGCACCATGCGTATGCACCTTACTCAAAATTCTATGTAGGAGCTGCTATACTAACAGATGATGGCAAGGTGATCGACGGATCAAATCACGAGAATGCGGCTTATCCGATGTGTCTGTGTGCCGAACAGGTTGCAATAGCCAATTTTCACCAACACAGAACCGATCAGAAAATCAAATCAATTGCCATCTCAGCGCGTACTGCAGACAAATTGATTGACAGTCCGGTACCTCCATGTGGTGCTTGCCGACAGATATTGTTGGAAGTAGCCGAAAAATTAAAGGCCGATTATGAAGTCATTCTCCAAGGAGAAACCGGAAAAATTTTTGTCATTCCCTCGGTAAAGGCATTATTGCCAATTCAGTTTGACAGCAGTAATCTTTGAAGGAATTATCTAAAAAACTATTTTATCAAGATCTTCCGGTACATCTATTCCGAAGGTTTCGTAGTTGGTCTCAGCTACAAAGATGCGGTGTCCGTTTTCTAACCATCGGAGTTGTTCAAGGCTTTCGGCCGATTCGAGTACTCCGGATGGTAGAGCTGCCAATTTTTTAAGGACTGACTTTCTAAACCCATAGATACCAATATGTTTGTAATGTTTTTGGTGCTGTACCCAATCTTCCTGTCGGGCATTGCGAACATAAGGTATGGGATTACGTGAAAAATACATTGCGAAGCCTTTTGTATTTTTTACTACTTTTACCACGTTTGCATCAAAAATAAGTTCATTACTAGTTATAAGTTTGCATTGGGTAGCAATGGTAATACTCTTTTTTCGATCAAAGACACGCAGCAACTCATTAATCTGTTCAGGGTTTATAAAAGGTTCGTCTCCCTGTATATTGATGATGATGCAATCGAAAGGTAAGTTTGCTGCCACTTCATAACAACGGTCGGTACCAGTGAGGTGGGTACCAGCAGTATATAATACATTGCCCTCAAAATCAGCCACATGATCAAAAATACGCAGGTCATCCGTTGCCACTATCACTGAGTCGAGTTCTGATTTAATGGCCTGTTCGTAAACTCTCTGAATCATTGACTTGCCATGGATCTGAACCAAAGGTTTACCCGGAAAACGCGTAGAAGCATAGCGTGCCGGAATGATACCTATTTTTTTTAATTTTTGGTTTGACATCTTAGTAATCTATAATATTTGAACGATTGATTATGTGTAATTTATACAATTGATTACATTTGTGCCTGCAAAGTTATCACTCATGAACAGAATTATACATAGCTTTATTATATGTTTTGTAGTATTGTGTAAAATATCTGCCCAAACTACAGGTGACAGTACCCGTTATTTATTGCCACATGATTCGCTTTTCATCTCACTTGACGAATTTCCGGAGAAAATTATCCGGCATACAATGTCTAAAAAACAGACCTTGTTCGGTCTGGCACGCCATTATGGACTGCAGGTAGATGAACTTGCATATTTTAACCCTGATCTCAATCTGAATGAAGTGAAGATCGGCGACCAAATAAAAGTACCCATACCCAATGCTTCCATTAAGCGTTTTAAGCAAAAAGGATTCCTCCGTTGGAAGTATGCTCCTGTGTATTACAGAGTAAAGACTGGTGACACGATGTTTAAGATTGCAAAGTCGTATTTCAAGATGCCTGTGGACACGCTCAAGAAGCGCAATAAATACTGGAAAGAGGAAGTTCAACTAGGTCAGGTATTACAAGTGGCATGGTTATCAACCAAAGGAGTACCCGACAGCCTACAGCATTTCAAAAAGCATCCGTTGTGGAAGGTTTCTGATGAAATGGAAGCGAAATTCATCACAGATTCAAAGGATAAAAAGATAAAAACACAAAAAGGAGTTACAGTCTGGCCAAAAGGGATTGCAAACACATCATCCGACAGTTATATTCTGCACCGAACCGCCAAAATCGGTTCAGTTATATTAATCACCAATCCAATGAATAATAGAAAAGTTTATGTAAAATGTATTGGCCGACTTCCTGAACGTGTTTATGGAAATGAAGTGTTAGCAATAGTATCTACGCCTGTAGCCAATTTGTTGGGCGTAATAGACGAAAGATTTTTTTCAACATTAAAATACATAAAATAACAGATTTTGAAATATTGTAACAACATCCTGGAAACCATCGGCAATACACCGTTGGTAAAAATCAATAAAATAACTGCTGATATACCTGCTTTGGTATTGGGCAAAATCGAAACATTTAACCCGGGTCATTCAATTAAAGATCGAATGGCTGTAAAAATGATTGATGACGCAGAAGCAAAAGGATTGCTCAAACCCGGTGGTACCATCATTGAGTGTACCTCTGGCAATACAGGTATGGGTATCGCATTGGTGGCTTGTGTACGTGGTTATAAAACCATTTTCACTACAAGTGACAAACAGTCAAAGGAAAAATTTGATGTACTAAGAGCATTAGGTGCCGAAGTCATAGTGTGTCCTACTGCAGTAGAACCTGATGACCCAAGGTCGTACTATTCTGTAGCAAAAAAACTAAGTGAAGAAACGCCCAATTCGTTTTGGGCAAATCAATACGACAATCTCTCGAACCGCGAAGCACATTATCTGTCAACAGGACCTGAAATATGGGAACAAACAGATGGCAAGATAACACATCTTGTAGTAGGTGTTGGTACGGGAGGTACTGTCAGTGGTACAGCCAGATACCTCAAAGAAAGGAATCCGAACATCAAAGTCTGGGGCATAGACACCTACGGCTCTGTATTTAAGAAATACAAAGAAACAGGCATTTTCGACCCAAATGAAATCCACTCTTACATTACGGAAGGTATCGGTGAAGATATACTGCCTAAAAATGTTGACTTTGACCTGATTGACGCTTTCGAAAAGGTAACGGACAAGGATGGTGCTCTAATGGCAAGACGTCTTGCTCGTGAAGAAGGTCTGTTACTCGGATATTCAGCTGGCTCAGCTATGGCAGGTGTATTGCAATTAAAGGAAAATTTCAGCAAAGATGATGTGGTTGTTGTAATATTCCATGATCATGGCTCGCGTTATGTAGGAAAAATATACAACGATGACTGGATGAGGGCTAATGGTTTTATTGAGTAATTTTCAACCATGGTACTTGCTTTTTTTCTCCTGAGCCTGATTTTTCTGGGTGTTGGGTTGACGGTTACTGAATCAAATGCAAAATATTTGGTATCTGGTTATAATTCACTATCTGAAAGTGAACGCCGTACTATTGACATCAAGCCATATATTAAGTATTTTCGACATTTCCATTACTTTCTTTCCGGTTCAATTCTGATACTTGGGCTACTTTTGTATTATTTTGTGAGTAAGAATTTGAGTGGTATATTTCTTGGCACATACCCCATTCTTGCCTACATGTATTTTCTGTGGCGAAGCAAAGTACATACTATTCAGATTGGTAAAAAAGAGAAGGCCAAATTTTGGGCAATATTTTCGTTACTCTGTATCATACTACTATTAATCGGTATTATGTTTTATAGTAGTATGCGTGAAAATAAAATTATTACAGACAACAACATCATAAACATTACAGGTGAATATGGTGAAAAAATTAATATCCGGGAGATAAAATCCATTTCACTTGTAGATTCTTTACCTGATATAAGTATTAAAATGAATGGCTTTGCATTAGAAACAATCAAGAAAGGACTTTTTAAAACACAATCAGACGAAACGGTTAAACTCATAATCAATTCTGACCAACATCCTCTGTTACTCATCACTACCGAGGATGGTAGAAAAATATATTATTCTGCCAAAACTAACAGTAATAAACAGTTATACGACGAATTAAGGATGAGATTGAACAAGTAAAATGTTCAACGCTTTAGCACACCAGTGATCCAGCATGAAGCCACAAAAGGAAATGTAAGTTGGACATATCCTGCCTTGATCATCATTGCACTCAACACCATTGAGAGTACAACAGCAATTCCTACATTGACAGCATTCTTGAGGCCAGGTCCGGCAAATACAACAGCACACAATATCGGATTAAAAGCAAACAAGCCATTGTTGGTTAAATCGGATTCTATTCCAAGCGATAAGGCAACAAAACCTGATAAAATACAAGCGCACAATGTGTATAATGCTGCCCAACGAGAACCGACCACGAGTGCAAGAAAAATCAATAAGCCTGATAAAATTTCACTCTGAAAAACTATCTGACCAAATCCGCGAATAATGTAATAGTAATCCATAATGGCAGCTGAAGAGATGGAGTCATGTTGTTCAGATAAAAGCCCTACAGGTGTAAACCGAAGTATTACCCAGATGATTACAATAAATGGTAAAGTATAAACCGGAATATCTCTTGTAAGGAAAAAATGATATACCAGTGTAGCAATGCCGGAAAAAAAGGGCATCCAAATCCATAGTAAAAGGTTGGGTTGAAAAAAGTAAAACATTGCGGCACCCACAAGTGCTGCATTGAAACCATACAAACCATTATCGGTATGAGCGTTTCTAAAATTAAGCAATCGGGCGATGAGTGTGCCAACTACGGTCGCCACCAAAACAGCCAAACCTATAGTAATATCAGAAACTAAAAATGCCAACAATATTAAGAGTCCGGCAAATGCGTTTTTCTGAAGAATGATCTGTCCTAACCCAAGAAAAACTCGATTCGTAAACCTGTATAATTCTTTGTATGTAAATGTTTTATTGGAAGTAATATCCATTATATCTTTAAATAGATGATTGTGTAGAGTATATGTTCTAAAAGTAATTGTTACTCGAATATATTAAAATTAAAAAAAAAGCCGCATGATAAGCGGCTCTTTGAAAAAATATAATCCCATGAACATATCCGAAGTCAATGTGCTCCTGTGTAGAGG
>JAIBCG010000094.1 GCA_019694295.1 Saprospiraceae bacterium | reverse complement strand
AAAAAAACTGCCCCCCGGATTGGGAGCAGTTATCATCTGGTTATTTATGTTATGAATAAAACTATTTTTCCTCTATACCGATCCAGAAAGGATGTGGCAGACTATCACTATAATGCCTATAAAATCCTACCGATTTGTTGTCCGTAAAATCGTCAACTGTTGTACTCGACCTGAAACGACCGTCATTGCAGTCGATGCTTATGGTCATTGATTTTACCTTAGCTTTTTCGCGCACCACATTTGACCAAGTGAATAAGAAGCCTCTTTTATCATGAAGCAATGCTCTTAATTCTTTAAGCTCTGCATCCGTAACATTATTGGTAAGCATCACTTTAATGGTAGCATCATCATCAATAACAAATCTGCTCTGCGCCTGAGCATTTGCATAATATCCGGAAAAAACCAGCAACAAAATAACTAAATACTTCATTTTCATTCTAATTTAAAGGCTAAAGATAATTCATTTTTTTTAAAAATACAAATATTTAACCTTCAGATGATTTGTAAAGTATTTTTGTTGCCTGAAATCACAAAATACAATCTTATTTAACCAAAGAGTCACGTACCTTTGCCAATCCATCTACCAAGGTATTCTTTATGAAAAAACTTTTATTCTCCATCCTCATGATTGCACTGGTTATTGCCTGCAATACACAGAATAATAAGGATAGCGATATGCCAAAAACCGGCCAGGAAATATACCGACGCAATTGTGCCTTATGTCATGGTGCCGATGGTAAGCTTGGTGTAAGTGGAGCGAAAGACCTCAGTACATCGCCTATGGGTCTTGATGAGAGAATTAACCGCATTGCTTACGGAAAAGACTTGATGACACCTTTCACCGGTCTGCTAACGGATGAAGAAATAAGGCTGGTAGCAGAATACACTCTAACACTCAAATAAATTGGACACAAACAATATCACGACCTACAAAATAATAGGACTCATGTCGGGCAGCTCGCTCGACGGACTCGATGTAGTGCACTGTTTGTTTGACATCGTACATATTCCTGAGTTCAAAATACTCAATTGGCAAATAACCCATGCCGAAACCATTACATTCGATGATGAAATCTTAAAAAAGCTCAATGAAGCTGTTGACTACTCAGGACGTAATCTTGTACAATTTGATCATGAACTAGGCAAGGTGTTTGGAAACATGACGGCAAATTTTATTAAAAGGAATAATCTTTCACCTGACTTTATTAGTTCTCATGGCCATACTGTATTCCATGCTACTCAGTTAGGCTTTACGCTACAGATAGGGCATCCTGCTGAGATAGTAGCCACTACCGAACTACCCGTAGTGGGCGACTTCAGGAGTACCGACATAGCACTCAAAGGTCAGGGTGCACCATTTGCGCCCATAGTGGATCACTGGTTGTTTAGTGATTATGACATTCTGGTCAATCTGGGTGGCATTATGAATATTACTTTTCTTAATACCCCAGATGGTGTAATTGCCTATGATATTGGACCATGCAACCAAACACTTAATTATCTGGCATCGCTGACAGGTGCTGAGTATGACAAAGATGGTACAATGGCAGCTGCCGGAAAAACGGACGATAATTTGCTTCAAAAACTTAAAGCCTGGCCTTACTTCGAGCTTCCTATTCCTAAATCGCTGGACAACTCACACATAAAAACTAACTTTCACAATATTATTGACAATCATACCGCAACTGTTCAAAATAAGCTTGCCACCATGACCGAACTTATTGCCTTCAAACTTGCTGAGACCGTCAATAGCAATAAATACGATTCTATACCCAGAATAATGCTTGCAGGTGGTGGGGCATTTAATAACTATCTCGTCAGCAGAATGAAGCACTATTCGGGTGATGCAGAAATGATTCTTCCTGACAAAAGTGTTATTTCATACAAAGAAGGCTTACTTTTGGCACTTATGGGTCTATTGCGGATACACAATATACCTAACGTACTAAAGAGTGTTACCGGCAGCAAAACCGACCATATAGCAGGAGCTGTTTATCAGGGCATAAAAAAGCAGATACATGAGCAGTACAGATAAAAATGTCAAAATACTTGTCACCGGTGCATCCGGGTATCTGGGTAGCAACATCTTGCGACATTTGCATACTGCCGGCTATCAAAACCTGACAGGACTCTCCAGATCACTACCAGATGCAGACGAATTCGATTTTCGGCTTAACCACATACCAGTGGATATACTAGATGTACTTGGTTTGGAAGATGCATTCGCTGGTCATGATATCGTAGTACACGCTGCCGGATTGGTATCTTACCAACCCGCCGACAAACAAAAATTGTTTAAAACTAATGTTATCGGAACGGCAAATGTGGTAAACTGCGCCCTTACCAGCGGTATTAGCCAATTGATCCACATTTCTTCTACTGCGGCACTTGGCATCCCACCCGAACCACAAGTGTTGGATGAAAAATATATGCCCGACCCAACCCAATTCCTTACCGATTATGCTTTGTCAAAATGGTACGGTGAACTCGAAGTATGGCGTGGCATGAAAGAAGGCTTGCATGCCTCAGTTATCAGCCCTTCTGCAATAATCGGATCTTCAACCAAACAAAAAAATACAGATGTATTTATTCACAAAATAAAAAATGGTTTGCATAAATATCCGTCAGGCAGTGCCGGCTTTGTCCATCACCACGACGTCTGTCAGGCAGTTTTACTTACTATTCAATCATTCTCCAATGAAAAAAAATATATACTATCGGCCGAAAATCTCAGTTGGAAAGAGTTCTTGCAGGCTGTAGCATTCCGTCTGCATAGCTCAGGCAAATTAAACCCCGCAAGTAATCTTGAAGTAAAACTGCTTGTTATTAAAAATACATTCAAACGTCTGATTGGCCAAAATACCGGCACACCCACAGGTATTGCAAAACAAATGATGCAAGTGTTGGAGTATAATGGATCATTGATAACTAGTGAATTTGACTTTACCTACACTCCTATACAACAAGCCTTGGATGATTATTGCAAAAACTTTCGATAATTATGTATTTTCAAGAATATAATTTTTTTACTTTAAAAATTCTTGTTTAATTTTGCCAAATTTAATTTTTTCTGATAACCCTTTACCATATAAAATTTTATAAAAATCTTTTTTTTGAAAAAATCACACAAAAATTTTGCTTTTTCATCTTAACAAGGCTTACTTTCAGAGGTGAATTCTATTCATTCAATTAAAATTCAATGTTATGGTGTATGAATCAAAAAATATCCGGAATGTAGTCCTGCTGGGCCACCCCGGATCAGGTAAAACAACCTTGGCTGAAGACATGTTGTTTGAGGCCAAAGGAATCAGTAAACGAGGAAGGGTCGAAGATGGCAACACGGTCTCTGACTATACTTCCATAGAACAAACGAAAGGAAATTCCATCTTCAGCACACTCATGCACGCCGGTTGGAAGGATTCCAAAATCAATATTATTGATACACCCGGGTACGACGACTTTATAGGAGAAGTGTTGTCTTCACTCAAAGTAGCTGACACTGCAGTAATGGTTCTAAATGCCAAAAGCGGTGTAGAAGTAGGCACAGAAATAATCTGGGAATACATTGAAAAATTTAAAACGCCCGCCATGTTGGTTATTAACCAGCTGGACCATGAAAAGGCAGACTATGACAATTGTGTCCAACAAGCTATTGACCGTTTCGGAAGTCACCTTCTGCCGGTACAATATCCACTCAATCAAGGCACCGGTTTCAACAGTATAGTGGATGCCCTCCGTATGGTGATGTACGTGTTCCCGACAGGTGGTGGCAAACCTGAAAAAAAACCAATACCTGAAAGCGAAATGCCACGCGCGCTGGAAATGCACAACAAACTCGTAGAGGCAGCAGCTGAAAACGAAGACGGACTAATGGACAAATTTTTCGAACAAGGCACACTGGATGAAGCAGACCTGACCAAAGGCCTGACCATCGCCATGGCCAACCAGCAGATATTCCCTATATTCTGCGCATCGGGTGCAGGCAATATGGGCACCGGACGCATCATGGGTTTCATTAATGACATTTGTCCCTCACCCATTGACCGACCGGATGCCATACTGGAAGATGGCAATACACTTAAATGCGACTCCAATGACGATACTACCATATTTATATACAAAACACTTACCGAACCCAACGTGGGAATGGTCTCTTATTTTAAGGTATATTCTGGAACACTAAAAACCGGTGACGAACTCACCAACCACAACAACCGCACTGTTGAACGATTTAACCAGATATTCGTATCTAACGGAAAAATTCGCGAAGCAGTACCTGAGCTAAAAGCAGGTGATCTGGGAGTGACCGTAAAATTAAAGAATTCGCACTCCAATAATACACTCACTGCCAAAAACTCAGACAAAGGTATCGAACCAATACATTTTCCTGAACCAAGAATCCGTGCAGGTGTCAAACCACCCAGCAAGCAAGATATGGAAAAACTCGTGAAGGCACTCCACCAGATACAGGAAGAAGACCCAACACTCATACTTGAACAAAACAGTCAGCTTAAGCAAACCATCATGCACGGTCAGGGACAGCTCCACATGGATATCATCAAGTATCGTATAGAAAAGGTAAATGGTATATCAATGGAATTTGAAAAACCAAAAATTCCGTACCGCGAAACCATCACACGTGAAGCAAACGAGACCTACCGCCATAAAAAACAATCGGGTGGTGCCGGACAATTTGCCGAAGTACACATCCGCATAGAACCATACCATGAGGGCATGCCTGACCCTGCAGGCCTGACAGTTAAAAAAACGGAAGTGGACGAATTGCCATGGGGAGGCAAACTAGTATTTGTTTGGTGTATCGTTGGCGGCTCTATTGATGCAAAATTCTCAAATGCCATTAAAAAAGGTGTCATGCAAAAAATGGAGAACGGCCCGCTAACAGGTTCTGCATGTACAGATATCCGTGTATCTGTATATGATGGCAAAATGCACCCGGTTGACTCCAATGATATGGCCTTCCAGATAGCAGGAGCACAAGCCTTCAAAAATGCATTCAAAAACTCGCACCCTCAGATACTTGAACCAATACAGAATCTCGAAATACTGTGCCCGGACGAAGTAATGGGCGATATAATGGGCGACCTACAGACACGGCGAGCAATGATAGTAGGTATGGATAGCGATGGTCATTACCAGAAAATACTGGCAAAGGTTCCACTTGCTGAGCTTTATCAATATAACTCTACACTGCGTTCAGTATCACAAGGTAGGGCTAAGTTCAAAATGTCATTTGCCGAATTCCAGTCTGTACCAACTGATATTCAGCAAAAACTGGCAGCCGAACATACCGACCACGACCATGATGAAGACATTTAATGAAAATAAGTTAAAATTGTCTTAATCCCTTTGCTGAACTTGATTTAATATGCGTGAAAGCATAACTTTGTAGCGATTTATGTATTAATTAATTAATTTAATAATTTTAGAAATGAAAAAAATTCTTTTTGTTGTTGCCCTACTAGGCTTTTTCACGTACGGTGCAAGTGCACAGTCATGTTGTGCAAAAAAATCTTCTGCTTCTAAAGCGTCATGCTCATCTTCAGCTGCTGCTACTACTGCAAGCAACGATGAAGCAGCTATCGCAAAATTGGTGTCAAACGACCCTTCAATTGAAAAAAGAACCGATGATGCTACAGGTTCTACTTATTATGTAAAAAAAGAAGTTTGCGAAAAAAGCGGCAAAGTTTCTTATAACAAAGTAGAATATTGCTCAAAGGAAGCAAAATTCGTAAACGTTAGCCCTTCTGATGCTTCAGGTACTGCTAAAGCTTCTTGCACTAGCAAAGCTTCTTGCTCTAAAGAAAGCAAATCAGGATCTTGCTGCGCTAAAAAAAGTGCTTCTGCTGATGCTAAGCCTGCTAGCAACGACATGAAATAATTCATTTTTTCAAGATATAAGAAAGGTGACTTACTACGGTTTGTCACCTTTTTTATTTTTTGATCATAATGGTTTTGATCACTCGTACCATCGACATGCAACTGAAGTTCGAAAATCGGGCTACCCAAATACTTTAACAGCACACAATTGATTAATTTTGCGGAAAAACATGGCGAAAATATTGGTAACAGGTGGGTGTGGTTATATCGGTAGTCACACTATTGTAGATTTAATCGAAAATGGCTTCGACCCAATTTCCTTAGATAATCTGACGAACTCTGATGAATCGGCACTAGAGGCCATCAGGCAAATTACCGGCAAAACAATACCCAATTATAAAGTCAATCTAATCGACCGAAACGCCCTCAATACAGTATTTGAAGAAAATCCCGACATCGAAGGTATCATTCATTTCGCAGCCTTAAAGGCCGTTAATGAATCGGTTATCCATCCACTGCTGTATTATTCCAATAATCTTAAAGGTCTGATTAATCTGCTTGAAGCTGCTCTGGCATATAAGGTGCATCACTTCATTTTTTCATCATCTTGCTCTGTATATGGTGACTCTGATATCTTACCTGTAACCGAGACAACTCCTCTGCAGAAAGCCCAGTCTCCGTATGCCTATACCAAACAGGCAGGCGAACGCATCATTACTGACTTGGCAACAGGGCACACGCATTTCAAAACCATATTATTGAGGTATTTTAACCCGGCAGGTGCTCACCCTACTGCCCTTATGGGAGAGTCTTCAAAAAATATAGCAAGCAACCTTGTACCTGTCATTACTGAAACAGCATTTGGAAAAAGAAAGAATATAACTGTATTTGGTACAGACTATGACACTCGCGACGGTTCCTGTATTAGAGATTATATACATGTAATGGACATAGCACATGCGCATACACTTGCCATGAAGCATATTCTATCACATACACAAGCTACCACCGATACAGAAATATTCAATCTCGGGTCGGGTAATGGCACGACCGTCATTGAAGCAATAAAGGCTTTTGAAAAAATAAGTGGCATATCACTCAATGTTATCTTTGGACCACGCAGAGAGGGTGATGTAGTAGCAGTATATGCCGACAATCAAAAAGCACGCACTGTCCTTGGGTGGATACCCAAATACGATATTGACCAAATCATGCAAACAGCCTGGAATTGGGAGCAGAAAAGGTCCTAAGTATTTTACCCGACTATTTTTTCAACACATTTTAGTTAAATTTTTACTAAATGGCATCCCTGCTGTATCAAAATGTGCCTTTCACACGTCATTGGTATAAGTGTACTGTTTTTTCATACTATTTCCTGAAGACTGTTATTAGTATAGCAGTCTTCATTTTTTTTAACCAATAACACGTATTAGGAATTTATACGAAAATGATTAGTACAAAAAATCCATATTAAAGAGATATAAGTATAGTGAACTTTGGTTTTTAAGCTTTTGAAATGGATTTGAAGTAAGAATTATATGCCGTAATGGGCGCCTAATGTGTTATCTGGGCTTAATACTCCATCTTCCATTCTGTAGGAGACTCTTTTCGGATGAGTGCGAATTTTGACCCGAACTTTTTAGCTCCATCTCTCGGCTTAAGTGTTACACCTATGGTATTGTTGTCGAGCCATTTAGGTGCATAAGGTTCGTAACTTTCAATTTCTCGTTCCCAAACCTTCTTTATTACTTTACCATCCCTTTGCAGAATTTGAATGCCATTTGGTGCACCTTGAAAGATATAGTTACTGCTTGCAGATACAATAAAATCCTTGCCCGGAGAAACTTTAGGCAGGCCCCAGGTAGTTATTTTGTTGCCATTGTGTGCATCTATCAGCAAATATTCTTCAAGTACACCAGTCTGCGTTTGAACAACGAATTGCTCTATACCCGGATAATACAACATGAAATTATAACTCTTCTTTGTATCACCTACTTCATTTATCAACTTTAGCGGTTTTCCATCAATCATGGATAAGGTTATACTATTGGCAGTAAAATAGCACCGATTTGTCTGCTCTTTCTGTACTTGCTTACGAACTTGCGACATACACTTGAAGTAATCATTGATCTCGCGTGCAGCTATAAGTGTAAAACAATCATCATAAGGTGTGGGTGACAAATCTTCTTTTACATCTTTTATGTTGATACCGGCACCAAAAACCCAACCCTGTACGCCATCATCTGTTTTAATCTTCATCCAGTTATCTTCAAAAACTTTCTTGCTGATGGTTATTGTTTCTGTTTTTTGAGTCTTGATACCGAGGTATTCGACCTGATCACCCTTTTTTAACTTTGCAACCTCCTTTGCATCCTGATTGGGTTCTTCACGAACTTTCAGGATAGGCAACCATACATAATACTGTGTCTGCAAAAATTGCTCAGGATCTTCAAAAATATACAAACGTTGACCCTCAGAACGTGGCTCAACTGCCTGTCTTTCCTTATTTTTGCAGGATATTGATAAAAATATTATAAAAAAATATAATATTAGCGTTATATTTCTCATTATTAAAACCCTGTGTAAAGGCAAAAGTAAGAAAATTTATTCATAAATCCTTTTGAACAATGCTAAGAAACCTGTTAATATGTTTAGCTTTTTTAATATCGGGCAATATATATGCTCAATATCCGACCGGGCAAGCTTACATTGAACGTTATAAAATCATTGCCATCAAAGAATCGCAGCGTACGGGCATACCAGCAAGTATCAAGCTCGGGCAGGCAATTCTCGAATCGGGTGCAGGCTCAAGCAAGCTGGCTGAAAAAGCAAATAACCATTTCGGAATCAAATGCGGCTCCAACTGGAATGGTGACAGCTATGGCCTTAAAGATGATGAACGTGGATTTCTGTTTTTTAAAAAGAAAAGTTGCTTCAGAAAATATAATAATGCTGAAGAATCCTTCATTGATCATTCCGAATTTATCCGCAGACCAAACGGACCCTACCAGTCATTGTTCAACCTTGACCCAAAGGATTACAAAGCCTGGGCTTATGGTCTGAAGAAAGCAGGATATGCCACTGCTTCTGACTACCCTCAAAAACTCATAGGTGTCATTGAAAGATACCAACTGTACCAATTCGATGGTGGCACCCCTATAAAAACTGACCCTTCGCAGCAACCTGTGGTCGTTAATGAACCCAAAAAGAGCAAAGAACCTATATTCACCAAAAAAGAAAAACCCATCCGAATCAATATGGTGAAGGCTTACATTGCAAAAGGAGGAGAGAAGGTATCAGATGTAGCCTCAAAATATGATGTGCCCGAATCGTATATACTTGCCTACAACGATTACCTCAAGTCCCCCAATCAACTGTTAAAGGAAAATGATATTGTTTATCTCCAGAAAAAGAAGAAATCTTTCTGGGGCAAAAAAAAGATACATTATGTAAGAGCTG
The DNA here is from genome assembly GCA_019694295.1 of Saprospiraceae bacterium. Lineage (GTDB taxonomy): Bacteria > Bacteroidota > Bacteroidia > Chitinophagales > Saprospiraceae > JAEUUM01. The sequence goes on along the minus strand of JAIBCG010000094.1, from coordinate 222 downwards.
GTCAGACAATGTTTGACATCGCCCAACAGTACGGTGTACGCGAAGAGAACTTACGAGAGCGCAATATGCTGAATATGGTGGACCAACCCGATGCCGGACAAAAGGTATATCTGAGAGGCAAACTGCCAAAAAATGAAAAAATTAAAACCATAAAAGCAATGCCTGTACAGACAGAAACACCAAAATCTGCTGTTGATACACTGGCAATTTCCTCTCCCAATG
>JAIBCG010000093.1 GCA_019694295.1 Saprospiraceae bacterium | reverse complement strand
TCTTATAAGCAAGTATCCGAAAGGGTTCAACACAACGACGGCATATTATCATCGGGGCGAGAGTTATTTTCAGCTAAAAGATTATGAAAATGCCAAGCCCGATCTTGAGTACGCACTCAAAGCCAACAACAGCCCATACAAGGAAAAGAGTCTGGGCAAGCTTGGGTATATAGCCTACAATATCGACAAGAATTATCCGGCAGCTTACAATTATTTTGTACAGCTTGAAGAGTTGGCTACCGCTGATGATGTAAAATTTGAAGCACAACTCGGAGCTATGCAGAGCGCGTATAAAAATAATGATCTGCAGGCTGTTAAGACATACGCATCAAAGGTGAGTAAAAACTCAAAAGCCTCAAAGGCGCAGGCGGCTAATGCCTCTTTTTATCTTGGCAAAATAGAATACGATGCAGAAAATTATGCAGCTGCCATACCGCATTTTGACAAGGTGAGTACATCACTCAACAACGAAGTGGGCGCTGAAGCAAGATACCTGACAGCAGAGTCGTACTTCAATACGAGCAACCTGGATAAAGCCGAGCAAATATGTATGAATGCAAATAAGGAAAGTTCAGGATTTGACTATTGGATAGCTCGTTCGGTCATTCTCTTATCGGACATCAATGTAGAAAGAGGAGATTTGCTCAATGCCCGTGCAGCACTGGAAGCCGTATTGGAAAACTATAGTAATGATGCCGAACTGGTAAAGATGGCTCAGCAGAAGCTTAGTGACCTGGAAAAGAAAGAACAGGGAAAGAACCGTATAAAGAATGATACGGGTAAGAATTTCGAATTGCAAAACGACAAATAACATATCAAGACATGAAACAATTATCATATAGTGCGTTCTTCATTTTTCTTTTTGTATGTTGTGCAAATGAGCTGACAGCACAGAAAGAGTTGTCAACAGAAAAAGTAGAAGTATTTACCAACTTTCAGGCTACCATCCGTGACCAGGACAAGCAGAATATCAGTCCGGTGATAAAGGACGAAGCAGCCAAAATGCAGACGATGGAATACAATATCGGTCTGCTCAATCCGGCTGCTGTAGCCTATGATGCTCCTGCCATAAGGCCATTGGCGATGAAGACAGACAAAGGACCGAAAGCTTACAATGGCTTTGCAAAAGTAGGCTACGGCATACCTTCCTCGCCTTATGCCAATGTAGGGTACCACTATGCGCAGGATGATAAGTTCAAGATATTCGCCAATGTGCTCCATCACTCTGCCAAAAACAAGAGCGTGCAGAACCAGAAATTCAGTCTTACGAAAATCGAACTCGGTGGCGGTTTTAATACTTCGCTCAATTTTGCAGCGGATGCCTGCATCAAGGTTGAAGATGAGCGTTACAATTTTTATTCGGTAGATAGTTTGCCTGCCGGCGTAGAGCCCTTGCGGAAATTTAACACTACGGCTTTTGGAGTGAAAGTGTATAACTCTGACGAAAACAGTCTTGGCGTGGATTATGAAGCCGGGTTCGACTTTTCGAACCTCAAGTCAAATTTTGACCTGAAGGAAAACGATTTTGACATCAGACTAAAAGCTACTAAATGGTTTTCGGACAATTTTTCGTTTGCACTTACTACCGGCAACCACCTGACCACCCTAACCGACTCTATCAAATCGTCTCTTAGCAATTTTTATTTAAGGCCTGCTGTCACTTTTTCGGGTGACATGTTCAGGATACTTGCCGGAGTAAACCTTGTGGCCACCAACGACGAGTTTAAGGTATTGCCTGACCTCGAAGCGATGGTCAGTGTTGCGGGCAATGCCTTTGGTGTGTATGCAGGATGGTATGGAGATGTACAGAAAAATACCTACCGAAGCCTGATGCAGCAAAATCCTTTCATCGTACAGGATGTGACACTTACCAATTCGGCTTATAACCGCATATATGGTGGCATAAGAGGCCGAATCGGTGCCATCCAGTACCAGGGAGAGGCAGGCTACAAATCGATAAGTGGCATGCCATTATTTGTAAATGATTCGCTGCGTCCGTACGGATTCGGGTTGGTATATGACGACCTGAAGATATTTGACATCAACGGTACCGTGATACTCGATCTAGCCCGCGGGTTACAGTTTACAGGATTGGTGAAATACAATATTTATACAACCGACAAAGAAAAAGAGCCTTGGCACCTTCCTAACCTGGAATCGAACCTTGGGTTGTCACTTCTTACACTCAATGACAAACTCAAGTTAAAAGCTGAGGTATATCTTGCAGATGCTACGTACAGTAAGAATTACGAAACACTTAAGCCACAGAAAAATAATGCACTGCTCGACCTAAGTTTTGAAGCTGCTTACAGGTTTAGCGAGTATTTGGGTATTTTTTTCCAGCTTAACAACCTGCCAAACAGCAAGTACAAGCGATACTACAACACACCAAGCTACGGTCTGAACATACTCGGTGGGGTAACCGCCAGGTTTTAGGTATCATGAAAATTCATTATCTGAACTGCCTCTCTTTGGCAAGACGGATAAAGAATAGGACCGAATCGGGATTTCGCATAGAATCGAGCTTAACAGCTTTTTCAAGTGCAATGCCCATGAGTATTTTTTTGACAGGAGCTTCCATTTTCTTTCCGCTGATGGTGTAAGGAATGTCATCCGTAAGGATGATTTCGTCCGGTACGTGACGAGCAGAATACAATGAACGGAGGGCAGTCTTAATGTTTGAGATGACAGCTTCGGTGAAAGTTGCACCTTCATTCATGGTAATGAATAATGGCATAAAATGCTCTCCACCGCTGAGTTCAAGATTTACAACGAGAGAGTCTTTCACTTCCGGTACTGTGTTGACGGCGCTGTATATTTCACTTGTGCCGATGCGTATGCCATGGCGGTTAAGGGTAGCATCGCTGCGGCCATAGATGATGAGTTCGCCAGATTTTGTGATTCTTACCCAGTCGCCATGCCGCCAGATACCCGGAAACATTTCGAAATAAGATTCTTGATACCTCATGTAGTCGGGGTCGTTCCAGAAATAAACCGGCATACATGGCATTGGTTGTACGATGACCATTTCTCCTACTTCATCCTGTAGCTCCCTACCCGATTCGTCATAAACCTGCAAGTCGCAACCAAGGGCGATGCACTGAATCTCACCTTGATATACTGGCTTTATAGGGCATCCGCCAACGAAGGCTGTACACACATCGGTGCCGCCCGACATACTACACAGCCACAGGTCTTCTTTGATGTTATGATAGACCCAGTCGAATGCTTCAGGTGGCAATGGCGATCCGGTAGAACTAAGGGAACGCAGCTGCTCAAGATTAAAATGGGCAGAAGGGCTAAAACCTTTGCGCATCAGGTTAACGATATATGGTGCGCTGGTACCGAAGTGGTTCAAGCCGGTGTCCTGTGCCATCCTCCACAATACTTCCACATCCGGATAAGCAGGATTTCCTTCAAAAAGCACAATAGAAGCACCTGCCAGCAATGCTGCATTGGTGTAGTTCCACATCATCCAGCCTGTGGTCGAATACCAGAAGAATTTTTCCCCGGGCTTTACGTCATTGTGGAAAGTAAGGTACTTGAGGTGTTCGAGCAGCATACCTCCGGTAGAATGTGTGATGGCCTTCGGAATGCCTGTGGTACCACTGCTATACAGTACCCAGATCGGGTGGTTGAAAGGCACCGGAGTAAAACTGAGTAACTGAGCATCGTTGTTAAGTGCTTCATCCCAGCTGACCACATCTGTGCTCATGTCGGCCGGATATTTTTCACCAATAAAAGAAACACTTACAATGGTATGCAATGAAGGTATTTTTTCAGCTACACTTTTGATGACATCCCATTTGGGGAATGTTTTGCCGTTGTAATAATATCCGTCGGCACAAATCATGACTACGGGAGTGATTTGCGAGAAGCGGTCAACGACACTTTCGGCTCCGAAATCGGGAGAGCAACTCGACCACACTGCACCTATGCTATTAGCTGCAAGAAAGGCAATGGTTGCTTCGGGGATGTTTGGAATAAAGGCAACAACTCTGTCGCCCTGCCTTACTCCCTTGTGGCGAAGGAACGCGGCAAAGCGTGCTACCCTACTGCGCAGATCATTCCAGCAGATATGAGAACAGGCAAGTCTTTCTGATTGGTAGTAGATGGCAGGCTCGTCGGCAAAGTTATTTCGGAAAATGTGTTCTGCATAGTTAAGTGTTGCACCTTGAAACCAATCGGTGTGCGGCATATTTTTCTCGTTCAGTATTTGGTCATAGGGTGTGTGAAACATCACATCAAAATACTGGGTTATGCTCTCCCAAAACGAACCGATGTTTTCAACCGACCAACGGTGCATATCGTCATAATCCTGGAGGCTGAGGCCGTACTGTTCATTCAGCCAGATGCGGTACAAGTTCAGATTGCTTGATGCAGCAAATTTTTCAGAAGGTTTCCAGAGCAGTTTTCCGAAGTCGAAATTTGGTTCCATAATTTTTCGGTAAATAGAATTATGTTACAAACTTATGAATTCATCCTTAGTGATTATTAAAATTCAGGATTTTATTTCATTTTTGCAAGATACTACTCAGAATATGAAGAAAATACTTGTAGCCAACAGGGGCGAGATAGCATTGCGAGTGATGAAGACAATCAAAAAAATGGGTATCAGCACGGTTGCCGTTTATTCTGATATTGACCGGTATGCTCCGCATGTAAGGTTTGCGGATGAAGCTGTCTGTATAGGTGTGGCACATTCGTCGCAGTCATATCTGAGGGGCGATCATATTATTGAAGTAGCGTTGTCACTTGGTGTTGACGGCATTCATCCGGGATATGGTTTTTTGAGTGAAAATGCCGGGTTTGCAAGAAAAGTTACCGAAGCCGGTATTACATTCATCGGGCCATCACCTGAATCAATAGAGATAATGGGCAGTAAAATCGGAGCCAAGGAAGCTGTAAAATCATACGGCATACCAATGGTACCCGGAATGGACCGCGCCATCATAGACAAGGATGAAGCCATAAAGGTAGCCACACAGGTAGGTTATCCGGTATTGATAAAGGCATCGGCAGGTGGTGGCGGAAAAGGTATGCGTGTAGTACAAAATGCCGAAGAACTCCCCGAACAAATGGAACGTGCCATGAGCGAAGCTCTTTCAGCCTTTGGAGACAATTCTGTTTTTATAGAAAAATACATCGCTTCGCCAAGACACATAGAAATACAGGTACTGGCTGATCAACACGGCAATGTAGTTCATCTTTTTGAACGCGAGTGCAGCATCCAGCGAAGGCATCAGAAACTGGTAGAAGAAGCACCTTCGGCAATACTGACACCTGAAGTACGAGCTGCTATGGGAAAATCGGCCTGTGATGTAGCAAGAGCTGCTCAATATCAAGGTGCAGGTACGGTAGAATTCCTCGTTGATGAACACCTCAATTACTACTTCCTCGAAATGAACACTAGGCTGCAGGTAGAACACCCGGTAACGGAATGGATCTGCGGGCTTGACCTCGTTGAGCAACAGATACGTGTGGCACGAGGCGAAAAACTCAGCTTTACTCAGAACGATCTAAAGATAAACGGCCATGCAATAGAACTCAGGATATGTGCAGAAAACCCGGCTGAGAATTTCCTTCCTTCAACCGGTACGCTCAATAGGTTTTTTCTCCCTGACATGGAAAATGTAAGGCTCGACACAGGCTACACCGAAGGCATGGAAATACCCGTACAATACGACCCATTAATAGCCAAACTCATTACGTGGGGCAATACAAGAGAAGCTGCTATGAACAAGATGGTTGAAGCTATCGACCATTTTACCATTGACGGCATTCAATCTACGCTTGAGTTTGGGAAATTTGTCATGCGTCATGATGATTTTATCTCGGGCCACTTCGACACCAATTTTATACAAAAAAATTTCGACCCTAAAACATGGGAGGCAGATTTGGATGAAGAAAAAAGAGCTGTTGCTTCCCTTGCTGTTTATCTTTACTGTCAGGATGCTGAGAGACTTCAGGAAATCGACCATAATGGCAGTGTCTGGCATACCAACAGGATTGCCTAACAATCTTTAAAAAAAGTGCAGAATTTCCTGAACTACCGGAATACATTTCGGCACAACAAATTCAGGAAATTCTGCATACTCAGTAGTTCTGAGCCAAATATTGCTTAATCATGCAGCAGGATGAGTTTTTTTATGCTTTTCGCTGCTTGTCCGGATGTTACTTCAACGAAATAGATACCTGACTGTAGATGGTGGGTATCGAGCCGGAGTATGCTTGTTCCTTGGTCAAAATCCCGGAGTGCTACTATCCTACCGCAAAAGTCAACAACACGGACACTCACCGGAGACCGGGCAACATCATTCAGCTGAACAAATACAGTACCATTGGACGGATTCGGGTAAATGCTTTTCACCATTTCATTGCTTGTATGGCTCTCTGTATTCAAGCGGTAATCTATAGTATTAAGTGTATTATTGGTCTGTACAGCAGCGTTGTAATCAAAATAAATATCGGCATAATTCTTAATTTCGTCACCTTTGGTCAAGTCAGGCTTTTGTCGGACCGAGAATATAAAGAATCCTTTGCTAAGGGCTTTGTTCCAAGATTCAGGATACAGGTGAATATTGTCGAAAGTGTAGGTCAGAACACCGGATTCGCTCAGGAGTATTTCTGCCGGGAATGAGCTATGTCCGGGTGCGAGGCTTGGCCAATCGAGGTTTGGGTCCAGGATAACATCCACCTTTACTTTATTGGCGAAATAATTTCCTGTGTTTTGGAAGTGCACCATGTATTCGAGTACGGTATCTTGAAGCGAGATGTAGCCTTTGTCGGTCAGGCCTTGTGGTGACACTTCAATAAAGTTAGGGTCAAATGAGCCTACCACGGTTGTACGCAGCTGGTGGACGTTGTTCCAAGGAGTAAAGTCATTAAGCCAATTGCTCATAGGCGCCTCGTAGCTTGTGCTATCGGTGAAGTACAGCTCGGTTTGGAGTGGTATGTTTGTTGGTACGGAGTAATCTAAGCTAAAATTCTGCGATTCGCCCGGCTTCAAACTAATAGAAGTATTGTTTGTAAAATAACCTGCTGCCGGATTGTCAAAAATGCCCGGGGTAATAATTGGTACTCCGACCTGGTTGTCATTCTTATACGCAGCGACTACCACCGATTCGTCTAAGGTGCCGTCGTTACTTAGTACCAGATTCTGAGCATATTTGAACCCCGGTACAGGGATATTGGCATTCCAGAGTTTGATGCGCACATCGTGGATGACGTTCTTAACATTTGCAAAGTCGAAGGTGATTCTACAGGCATCGGCGGCTACAGCGGTTGCCGTATATTGTTTGGGCTGGCAAGGAGCAAGTGGGTAATAATCATTTCCATTTTCTGTAATGGTATAAGTACCAGAAGGAACTTTGAAACTGTATTTGCCGGTTGAATCGGTATAGGTATAACCAATGCCACTACAGTACACCTGTATATTTTTAATTCCTTTCTCAGTTTTATCACGAGCACAATCGGTATTGGCGTCTTCAAATACTGTACCTTCGATGATGCAGTAGCAATCATCATTTGCACTATTGTAGCTTACTGTAAGTTCTTTATAGAGTTGACAGCCATTGGCATCTTCTATGAATACGTAGTATTTTCCTTCTTTCAGGTTGGTGATAACATTCGTGCTTGCGCCATTGTTCCAATTGTAGGTATAAGGAGCCGTGCCGTTGAATACATTGACAGACGCTGAACCATCTGCTTCAAAAATACAGGAAGCAGGCACTGTACTTAAGCCCGCACTCAGAGGAGTTTGTTTATTAACATGTGCTGCTTTCACCAGTTTGCAGGCTTTGGCATCCGTTACAGTTACGATGTAGGTACCGGCTGGCACAGCTGTGACATCTGAGGTAGTGGTACCGGTATTCCATAAATATGTATAAGGGGCTGTACCTCCGGTAACAGATAATGATATGCTCCCGTTTGATGCATTGCAGTCGGCACCGGAAACAGAAAGTCCGGCAGAAAGTACAGATTCTGGTGCGATCATGACATTGCCTGTCCTGATACATCCGGCATCATCGTGTACGGTAAAGTTATAAACTCCCGATGGAACATTCTGGAGTAATGCACCTGACTGTTGTGGGAAAGTATTCCAGCTTATAGTGTAAGGGGGTGTTCCACCACTGACCGATATTTTGGCTGACCCGGTAGGCTGGGAGCAGGAACTAGCTTTATTATACTCTATGCTAACAATGACGGGTGAAATGGGAGCCAGAAAGGCATAACCGCTACCAAAGCAACCGTCAGCATCCGTTACATTCAGAAGGTACGAACCACTCACCAGTTGGTCGATTTGCTGTGTAGAAGCGCCATTGCTCCAGTTGTAAGTATAAGGTGCTTTTCCTCCTGATACAAATGCAATAGCAGAGCCATCATTATTGCTGCATGTAGGAGGTGTACTTGTAATATTCACAGGTATATCATAGGCTTGTGGCACATAGGCTTCATATTCTACATCATAGCAGCCATCAGCATCAGTAATGGTCATCTGAAAATTGCCGGACATCAGATTAGTGAGACTTTGGGAGGTGGCTCCGTTTGACCACTGGAAGGAAAACGGCTGTTTGCCACCGGCAATATTCTCAATGACAATGCTACCGTTCGTACAGTTGGCCGGCGTGGTAATCAGATCGTAGGTAAAACTAACCGGACTCTTTACATAAACAAGATTAGGCTGGGTGCCCGCTAAGTTCGAGCCCACCATACATCCATTGGCATCAGTGACTACAACGCTGTAAGTACCGTTACCTACACCAACAGGGTTTGTATTGCCAACCAATGTTTTGATACCATTGTCTTCTCTATACCATTGGTAGGTGAAAGGGGCAGTGCCGCCCAGTGTTGTTACTTCAAGCAAACTCGGTTTGGGGCAGGTGTCTAAGGTCTGAAGAATATTATATGTAAAAGGCAGATCGGATTTGTAACCACCATAAGTTGAAAAACCTTGATTGGTCTTCATAAAAACAGAAACGGGACCTCCGGCATAATCTGAAATGGTGTCTTTATTCACAATTCCGGATTTTTCGATTGTTTTGGCATTATAATACCAGGTAAGTTTAGCTGTGTCAGATACGGGCAGATTGACAACAAGGATGCCGTCTTGCTTACAAGGTGGTTTGAGCAAGGTGAATGTAAGACTTTGACTATTTGACTCAAAAAACAACGAACACAGAAGCAGAAAAATCAAAGAAATTTTCTTCATGATGGCAGATATTTGTTTGGATAAAGGTGATGAATAAAAATAAATCACTAACAATGTTTAACTGTATATAAAACGCACTGTCAGTATAAAAATAGCTTCATTAGTCAGATGCAAGCAAATCGTAAATCGTTGCTTTTAGTGTTTAAGTTTTGTAAATTTTGGTAAATATGAATAACGTACTCATGCTGCGTATTCTATGGTAAAAACCAAGCACTCACATTATTTTTTTCAAGAAAGATAACCCACTGTGTTTACGTAAGGTTTATCCCTTTTGATTACTGCAAAGGCTCTTGCGACCACCTTACACCTTAC
>JAIBCG010000092.1 GCA_019694295.1 Saprospiraceae bacterium | reverse complement strand
AGGGAAGGGGCAAACAAAACGAAGATTTTGCGGTTTAACATCGTGTCACCCTTCCAGGGTTCTTCCATATTCGATTGTTTTTTTCTATTAATATGTCATCCCTATGGGATTTTGGCTTTTTGCGTATCTTTAAGGAAATTCGCACCATTCACCATTCACCATTCACCACTCACCACTTACCATTCACCACTTACCAAAGCCGCGTGAGGGATAGAAGCCGGCACGAAGTAAGGCGGATAGCCCGACCCGACAGGGGCACGCCCACATAAGAAAAATGCTTAAAAATATGTTGAAAACACCCTGGCTGTTGTACAAAGGGCATACCTTTATGGCATGAATGACAAGATATTGTACGCGCGTGTGCAGACGGTGGTCGGGTTGCTGAGTGGTTATAGTGTTGAGGAGCCCTTGTCGGCATACCTGAAGCGGCATTTCGTACAGAATAAGAAGTATGGTTCTAAAGACCGAAAAGCAATAGCCGACCTGATGTATCATTACTATAGGCTGGGACGAATGGGTGAACGGCTACCAACCGAGCATCGGATTTGGCTGGCTGTATATCTTTTTATGGCGGATGATGGTCGGTATGCCGATATAGTGGGAGAAAAGACCGGCATCGTGGAGACACCGGCGGAGTTTGGTGGCAGACTTGAAATAGTAGAACGGCTTTTGGGCAAAAATCGGTCAGGGTTGTTTCCGTTGATGGAGCTGTTGTCTGAAAAAATAGATCCAGAGGCATTTGTACAAAGCCTGGGTTCGAAACCTGAAGTGTGGATAAGGCTGAGGCGCAATGCGAATGCTGTAAGACAGAATCTGGAGCGCGAAGCATATAAACTTAGGCCATCAGGATTGCTTGAAAATGCCTTTGCGGTAGAAAATCCGAAAGGCTTGGAGCAGTCGGGTATGTTCCAAAAGGGAAGTTTTGAGATACAGGACCTGTCATCGCAGTTGTGTGCTTCGTACATAGAAGCCGGAGAAAATGCTACCGTGTGGGATGCCTGTGCAGGTGCAGGTGGCAAGGCGCTGTATCTGGCGGACCGGTACCCTGACATAAGCATCAAGTGTACAGACATAAGGCAGTCGATTGTTAAGAATCTGGAAGCGAGAGCGAAGCGTGCCGGGCAAGACAACATTGATGCTGAAGTGCTGGATGTGACCGATGAACACCGTCTGAAGAACTGGCCGGGAGACTGGAAGCACATAGTGGCGGATGTGCCGTGTTCGGGCTCTGGTACGTGGAGGCGTACACCCGAGCAGATGGCCGTCTGTACACACGAACAAATAATAAAATACAGCGAACTGCAGAAAACCATACTTAGGAATCTGGCTGCCAAAACCGCGAAGGGTGGCTATATATACTACATGACATGCTCACTATATTCTGTTGAGAATGAAGATGTGACATCATGGGCTGCAAGCGAGCTTAACTTAGAAATAACAATGGGAGAAACCGTTGGCGGCTATGAGTACGGTGCAGACACGATGTACTTCTGCAAGCTACGCAAGCTTTGATTACATCTTGAACTTCGTCTTATAATTGATGGGGATGGTAAATGGGATCCAGAATTTGGATAGCTTGATTTTGCCACGGTATTCGATGTCAAACTCTTTGCCGAACATAGCGCCGAACGCACCACCGAGCCCACCGACCGCATTGAGCAGGTTGGCCTGAGCGACATTGATCTGGAGTGGGATGGCAAATTCGGAGCGTGCCTTGATTTTCGTAGATTTGACTTGGTTGACAGAACCGATAGGTTTGCCGTTGACGAAGAGGCTGAGCTCAACGTTTTTGAGTGTCAGACCAATGTCATTCGGGTTGACGAAATTGGCTTTAGAATTAATTTTGAAGGCACTCAGACTCAAATCCGAAATACTGACGTTATTAATATTCACGAATTGGGGAGTTTGGTTTATCTTGCAACCCTTATTGGATACTACAACTAACAAAAAAACAAAAGCCAGGCTAAAATATGAATTCCGTACTTGCATCATTACTTAAATTTAGGCTCAAATATCTGCTTTTTATCTTGTTATTTGGCCAAATGGCATGTCAAAAAAAAATAAATACAGCAAACATAGATACTACAGGAGCTACCTTGAAGAATCAGTACTGGAAAGTGACAGACATAGATGGCCAAAAGATAGGTAAAGGTATAGAAGAACGCGAGTTGCATTTTTACTTAAATGGCAGCTCGGACATAGTAAACGGCCACACCGGCTGCAACAGTTTTAGTGGTAAATACAGGTTACTTGGTAATGATAAAATAGAATTTTACCAGCTCGGATCTACAAGGATGTATTGTCCGGAGTACAACGGAGAGCCACTGTGGTTTGACCTGACAGATGGCGTGTTGGTGTATGAAATAAAAGGAAACAAGCTGGGGTTGACCAATAAAAAGAAAATGCGTGCAATCTGCGAAACAGTAATACAGGAAAAGCAGAATTAAATTTTGTAACACAATTTTTATTTTTCCTTAAGTTTCATTATTCGTGAAATTAAATCCGTATCTTTGCGGCATGAATGAATTTGAACAATTAGGGCTGGATACTGCCCTTGTAGAGTCGATAACCCAGATGGGTTATACCACACCTACCCCAATCCAGAAGTTAGTAATACCGCATGTGTTGAGTAATCCGGGTGATGTAGTAGCACTTGCCCAAACCGGAACCGGCAAAACTGCTGCTTTTGGTCTGCCGCTTATACAACAACTCGAGCCGGGCCTCAAGACCGTGCAGGCACTTGTATTGAGCCCAACCCGCGAACTATGTGTACAGATAGCTGAAAATATGCAGAATTTTCTACCAAAAGGGAGAAAATATAATGTCGTAGCCGTATATGGCGGTACGAACATCATGCATCAGATAAAAGATATAAAACGAGGTGCAGACATAATAGTAGCAACACCAGGCAGGCTGATGGACTTGATAGACAGAAAGGCCGTTGACCTGTCAACTATACATCACATTGTACTGGATGAAGCAGACGAAATGCTCAATATGGGCTTCAGAGATGATATAGAACACATATTGGGATTTACACCGGATGAGAAATTTGTCTGGTTGTTTTCTGCCACTTTCTCTTCTGACATCAGGAAGATAGCAAGCAGATACATGAACAATCCGACGGAGCTAACGGCTAACCCATCCAATGAAATAAATCAGAACATCGACCATACCTACATGGTAGTCGAAGAGCGGTTCAGGTTCGAAGCGCTTAAGCGCATCGTTGATTTTACACCGGATATATTCGGCCTCATTTTCTGCCGGACCAAGCTGGATGCACAAGAAGTAGCCGAACGCATGGTGAAGGAAGGTTACGTAGCTGACAGTCTGCATGGTGACCTTAGCCAGCAGCAGCGCGACCGGGTGATGGCGAAGTTTAGAAACCGAACGCTTAAACTCTTGGTAGCAACTGATGTAGCTGCTCGTGGGATAGACGTGGACGACATCACGCACGTTATCCACTACAATCAACCGGATGATATTGAATACTACACACACCGCAGCGGAAGAACAGGCAGACAAGGTAAAACAGGTACATCTATACTCATAGCATCTCCACGAGATCTGGGCCGGATAACTCAGCTGGAGCGTTTCTTGAAGACCCGATTCAGAAAATTGCCTGTACCTACAGGGATAGAAGTATGCGAGCAGCAGTTGCTTTTATTGATGGAAAAGGTAGTAAATGTAGAAGTACAAGAGGAGCAAATAGCACCTTATTGGGGTAATGTATATGCCAAACTCGAACACCTTGACAAGGAAGAGATCATCAAGAAATTCGCTTCGGTAGAATTCAACCGTTTTCTTGATTATTACAAAAATGCACCTGACCTCAACCGAAAAGAAAGAGAAAGAGAACGTTCGGGTAATTTTGAACGAAAAACACCGGGCATCCGAACCGAATCGGGACGAAGATCCGGAGGCAAAGACAACAGCGAGACATTGTATTTCAACATTGGTAAAAAAGATAGGTTCGATATCGGTAAAATGGTAGGTTTGTTATGCAATAAGGGACATGTAGAAAACCGATATTTAGGAAAGATTGAACTACGTAACGACTATTGTATAGTAGAGGTTGATAGCAAATATTCGCACCAGCTACTTGAAAAATTCAGTACACTCAAGGTAAACGGCAAGCAGATAATAGCCAGACTTTCGGAAGAAGGCATACATTCGCACAATCCTCCATCAAAGCGGCATAAGGCATTCAGCGATGTGAAGAACGCTGCAAAACCAGACTTCAAGCGAAAATTCAAGAAGTCGGGCGGCCGCTATTGATGAAAGAGTACAGAAATGAGCTTTAATTCTTTTCCTTAGGTATTATTTCTGTTTGTTCGCCAAAATAAGTAACGAACTGCTGCATCTCGTTGGCGAGTTTGTGGTTATTGGTTGCTTTCATATAGGTGTCTGCAAGCCCGCGTAGTGTCTGAAACATGAACCTGTCCATCTCCACTACTTGTAGTTCATTGGTCCACAGGTCGATTTTTAAAGTATCCTTTACTTTCGAATCAAACAGAGAAAGCAGAAAAGCTTTACATTCCTGAGGTTCCTTGACGTTTGGGTCGTCTTTTGACTGCCAAAGAAGTTCTACCGGTATATTTGCTTCATCAAGCCCGACACTGATGAGAATGTCAGAGTAGCGTTTTACATTTTTATTTGCCATTATTTTACTATTAGTTTATAAATATTTACATAATATCCACCCCAAATACCTAAACCGCCATTGATATTGGTTTTGGTACGTGTATAACTTGAGAAAGGCCCCTGGTTATTTTTATTGAATTCAAGTGTACTCCAAAAGTCGAAGTGTGACTTATCGATGTTTGCCCATTTTACATAAGCCGTATCCCCTACCCTGTACAAACCATAACTGACCGGATCAAATTTTTCATTTCGCTGACTGCGTCGTGGTAGATGAACCTTGAATTTGATACCGTTGAACAATTTGTCGTCCACTACGGAGTTTGAGCCGGAAGCGAAGGGTTGGTTGTTGGTTTTGGTCAAAAAACGGTAATAATTCGTCTGATCACCGGGATCAGTTATGTAGCAAAGCATTCTGCGAAGTGTATCCGAAGGTTCTCCGGGTGGCTGCTCAAACCAAACCGTGTCGAGACCAACCCTTTGTGGAATGCTTGTAACAGCATCTAACATCTGTCCGTCTGCATGAACAGAAAGCCTATAGCTGCCTCCTTCTTTGCCTTTAAGACCAAAACTCAAATCGAGGTAGGCACAAAAATCAATACCGGATGAATCCAAATCAACTCCTAACAAAGTACTTAGATTTTTCTTCATTTCGGGTGTCAGATCGTCGGAGCAGATTTCGTTCAGAACATAATCTTTTACACCATCATTGACCACTACCTTAGCATCATGAACGAAAAGTTTGCTCCAGGTATCCTGACTAAACTCTGAAAAGAAAGGCGTGCTCCGGGTAAGTATCACGAACGGAGGAAGGGCGCCTTCACCGGCTTCGATGTAGCCTTCTACTACAATCTGGGCAGGTTCACTGCTAATCTCCGGTATGAATTCTTCTTCACATGATGATAGAGAAGTAATAGCCAGGATAAGTAGTACGAATATTGATTGTTGCTTCATTTTTATTGATTCCATTTGAAGTTCCATGTGATTGAAGGAATAATCGGAAACAAAGATACTTTTATTGCTTGGGCTTTAGCAGTACCCTTGTTGACGTCAGTCTCGATATTGTTATATATGAATGCAGGGTTTTTGCGGTTGTAAAGATTATAAACCGAAAAATTCCAGGTCGATTTAAATTTTTTACGGCTGTCAGGTTTTGGGTCATAATTCAGAGAGATATCCATACGGTGATAGTTCTGTATTCGGGCACTATTGCGGGCTCCATATTCGATATTGAGGTCTTGTTCGGTTACGAACAGGTTTTTGAGCGGAGTGTAGGTATTGCCTGTGGCAAAAACAAATACTGCTCCGAGTTCAAGTTTTTTATTGATTTTGTAGTTGGCTACTACATTCAAGTCATGTGTTCTATCATGCGTAACCGGATACCATGAGCCACCGGCAATGTCGTCAAATTTTCTCCTGGTTTTGCTCAGCGTGTAAGAAATCCATCCGTTGAGCCGTCCTGTTGTTTTGTGGATGAAAAATTCGGCACCGATGCTTTTGCCAATGCCATATACAAATGATTTTTCGACTTCATCAGCAGGTGATGCTATGTAACTTTCGCCATAATCAATTTGGTGATTCATGTCTTTGTAATACAGTTCAATGGAGGTCTCAAGTGTATTGGAGAAAAAATTGCGGAACACGCCTGCAGCATATTGAATACCTCGCTGTGGTTCTACCAGCTCAGAACTTGGTACCCAAACATCGGTAGGCAGTGTGCTTGTCGAATTGCTTACCAGGTGCAGATATTGTGTCGTTCCGGATAAGGAAGCCTTGATGCTTGTTTCTGGGCTGACCGAGTATTTGGCAGACACACGAGGCTCTACAGCATAGAATGTCCTGATGTGCTCGAAATCTTTATAAACTGTAGAATCAATGGATGAAACATAAGGTCCGATGTGCGAAAAAGAAGAAAAGCGAAGCCCGATGTTCGTGCTCAGCCTCGGATTCCACTTAATATCATCTTGTATATACAGTGCATTTTCAAGTCCGTACTTAGGAGTCAGGTCTGACATGAAATTAATTTCTCCATTCGTGGCACGAACGATATTAGGAGTCAGGCGATGATAAATACTCATGGCCCCGAACTCTACCTTATTGCGAGAATCAGGGAAATAATCAAAGTCGATCTTCAGGTTATAATCCCGTACACCGGAGCCTACATTCAGCTGAAACTCTGCCTGGCCTCCACCAAAACTAAAGTCATAATCATTGTAAATACCAGACAGGTTCATGAATAGCTTATCATTGAACAGATGGTTCCACCTGATGGTGGCTGTTGTGTTGCCATAAGGTATCTTGAAACCAAAATCGCGTTGGTTCGACTGGAATTTTAGAATATCACGTCCGAAATATCCTGAAATGTATAGCCGGTCTTTGTCAGAAAACCGATAATTGAACTTTGCATTGAGGTCATAGAAAAAATAATTGGTACCTGCATAATTGGTTTTCTGTAAAAATGGCTGAAGCAAGTCGAATAAATACGTCCGTCTTCCTGACAGCAGGAATGCCGACTTTTCTTTCTTTATAGGTCCTTCTACCGTAAATCTTGATGAAATGAGGCCAATGCCACCTTCCATACCATAGTCTTTGTTGTTGCCTTCTTTCATCTGAATGTCAACCACCGAAGAAAGTCTGCCGCCGTAGCTGGCCGGCATACCACCTTTATACAGAGTAGTCCCTTTTATGGCATCCGAATTGAAAATCGAAAAAAAACCTAGCATGTGACCGCCATTATAGACGTTTGCTTCATCAAGCAGCAAAAGGTTTTGGTCTGCCCCTCCGCCTCTTATGTAAAATCCGCTGTTGCCTTCGCCACCAAACTGTACACCCGGTAAGAGTTGCAGCGATTTGATGATATCGATTTCGCCAAAGAGTGCGGGCAGTTTCTTGATTGTTTCTACCGGTAGTGTAATGGTACTCATTTCGGTACTGTTTACATTTTTATCCTTTTGCTCAGCTGTAACGACCACTTCACTTATCTGCAAGCCTTCATATAGTGAAATGTTCAGACGTTGGTTGGTGGGTGAATTAATCCGGATAGTTTGTTTATCGTAGCCAATATATGAGATGGTAAGATTCAAGGGCGCTTTGCTAAGTGTAAGTGAATAGAACCCGTACTCGTTGGTAGCTGTGCCATTTGCAGGCTGATCTTGCTGATAAATGTTGACACCGATAAGTGTTTCGCCGGTTAACGAATCTCTCACATAGCCACTGACAGTGTATTTCGTCTGAGCTGTCAAGAAAAAGATTCCAGAAAGTAAAAAGTTGATGAGTAGAAAATGCCGCTTCATTCAGTTCTATATTTTTCTACAAGGTTAAATGTGAATTGGTTCAACGGTCGAATAGTATGATAACGTTCTTATTATTCATGGATTGCCTTAAGTAAGAATCCTTTTTTCCTGAGCAGGTTCAGTACACCTTTATTCCCACCGAGGTGGGCCGCACCTATGGCTACAAATGTATTTTCTATCGATGATTGTGTAAATATCCAGTCTGCCATTTTTACATTTCGGTCGTACAGCATCAGCTTACGAAGGCTGCCAAGCGATTTTTTAGTTTGTTCGCTCATTTTTTGCAAATCTGCCATCTTGTAATGTCTGATAAGTTTTTTAAAACCTCTTTTCGATTCTTTCAATCTTTTGATTGATTTTAAGAGTGTTTTTAACTGTATCTTTAACGGAATGGCATTCATGATTCGTATCTGATCCTCGACTGTCTCTACACCTGTTTGTCTAAGGCCAAGCTGGTCGGCGAGCATTTTCAACTGCCAGTCGAGTGGAGGTCTAGAATTGTTCATTAGTTCCGATTCCATCATGAGGTTTTGAATAATAATAGGTTTAAATCTGTCGAGCGCTTCGAGTTCAAGTCCACTGCTTTTCTTTATGATCCGGGCTATCTTAATGTATTTTTTCTCCGGAATGAGTGTTTTCAATGTCTGGTCTCCTTCAAGGTACAAGTGAGCATTTCCCCGGTTCATTTCATTGAGGTCAGCTTCATTTGCAAAACAAGTACAGTTTGTGATATACCTGGCTGCCAGATTATAAAATGAATAAGCTTCATCCGAACCAGCGTGCATGGTACCGAAAACATAAGACTTAGCATCAGATGATGACAAGCTTAACTCCCACAACAAAGAACCATTTAATTTGGCCATAAGTAAAAAAGCCGCATACTCAGATGCGGCCTTAGGATTTATATTTGTTTGAATTAATCGTATTTAAAAGGCAGTGTTTTCAGTTCTTTCACCGTTGATAATGTCATCAATGTTTTTAGTCTTTCAATCTCTTCTATCTGTGACAATGTTTTGAACAAAAGCTTTTCGTAGTTCGGGATGTCCTTTGTTACTATTTTGATAAGGAAATCAGCTTCACCTGTGATGATGTAGCATTCTGTGATTTCTCTGATTGCTCTAATTTTGCTAAGAAAGTTGTTGAGCGCATTTTCTTTGTGCCATGCAAGAGACACAAGTGCGAATGTTTTGACATTAAGGCCAATAGCCTGAGAATTGACGTTTGCGTGGTAACTCTCAATTACACCTGACTGCTCGAGTTTTTTTACTCTTTCGAGTGTTGGTGCCGGTGATAAACCAATTCTTTTTGATAATTCGAGGTTTGTAATTTTACTATTTTCTTGAAGGATTTGCAAAATTTTTAAGTCGGTCTTATCTAATTTTTCTGACATTTTGTGATGTTTATGATTTAGTTTAATTATTATGTGAATTTCGATGTAAAATTAAGCAATTGAAAAATAAAATACAAGATTTTTGCCAAAATTTTAACAATTATTCTTAAAAACAAACAATTTATACTTAATATAAAAAGTATATTTTGTGAAGATATATCATAACTGACAATACATAACAATCCGAAACTTAAATTGCTTATAAAAATTTACATTTTTTACCAAATATTTTGCACAACTATCTTAAAACACCCGATTA
>JAIBCG010000031.1 GCA_019694295.1 Saprospiraceae bacterium | reverse complement strand
TTCCTTTGAATAGAATTTTCTTCTTTCAGATTGTTAGCCTTTTTCTCAATCTCAAATATCTGATTGATAAAATCAAGATAGGCTTGTGGAACTTTTACGGTAACTTTCTTTATGTCTTGCATTTGTAATTTTGTTAGTTGTTAAAAAACGTTGATTGGTCAATTGAAGATGAAGAAGCATTTCCGCCTGCAACCGTGTAAAGTGTAATGGTTGCAGTTGTATAACCTCTGTCGCTGTCTTCAAAATACTCTGTTCCGTCAAATTCTGAAAAATGTACATCTGACTCGAAATTTCCTTTTGTTCCGCAACTGTTGGTTAAGGTAGGATTCCAATCATTACCATAGAAAACTCTTATTTTATATGAGCCTTGTGAGATATTAGACATTGTGAAACTTGAATTTTTTCGGACATATTCGTTTCTGATAGTTCTTCCATTTGCAACACTGTATAAACATACAATTGCATCAGAACTTCCACCGTTATCAATGGTAAGTGATGCGTTTCCACTATAAATACCTTTTCCAAAACATCCATCAAGAGGTGAAGCACCATCTTTTAGTTGATTGCCTTTGTATTCGCTTTCTACTGGTTGTGCATATTCTTCAACAGGTGTCGTGGTTGTCGTTGGGGAACTATAGGAATTGTCGTTTGAATAATTTGTTGACGGACTTGTGTAACTTTCGCTTGCAGAACTGTTGTTGTAAGATGACGAAGATTTATTTGAATTAGAAATAGCAACAATTACGCCTATTACTACAGCAATACCAATTAACCATAAGCATCCTGAATTATTGTTTGAACTGGAACTTGAAGTGGTTCTTGTAGCTGTTGTAGTCCTTGTTTGCGTTGGCGTTGACACAGTTCTCTGTCTTACTAAATTGGCAATATCAATTTTGGTCTTTAATTCTGTGAGTTGCTTTTTAGCCTCCAATAGGTTCTCTTGCGTTTCAGACTTCAATCCTGTAATATTGTTGGCTTTGTTGATTAAGTCAATAGAAACGTCAATGTTTGAATACGAATTCCATACACTTACTGACATTGCTCTCAAAGACAAGGCGATCTGATTTTTAATTTCGTCAAAAGTTCTTGGCAGTCTGTTTACGTCAGGAATAGAGATAGATGAATTTACCCAACTAAGAAGAGAGTTTGGTGTTAGTGTTTTACTTTCAATTTCTTCAAGTTTACTTTTTGTTTGAATAAGATAGCCTGCATATTTTCTCAAAATTGGGGCATTTCTTTCTTCCTCAATTCTTTCTTGATTTTTTCGTTTTACTATTTCGTAATTCTTTTGAAAGGTCGGTTTGTTTAAACCGTCAATATTCAAAGTAAGAATATGTTCAAGTAAATCTTGGCTTACTTGCGTAGTATCAAAGTTATCCCAAATCGCAACATTCAGATAGTTGATTTCATTTGCAATTTTCAGAATTTGGCTTTGAAAATAATTAGGCAAACAATTTAAAGGGTCTGTAGGAAAATAATCTGTAACCAAATCTACCACTTCGTGAATGTCATCGTCATCATATACACTTTCCTCGTTTTTTATATCGGTTCGTATTTCTGATATTTCTGAAAGCCTGTTTTGCAAAATGTTGGAAACACCTTTGTAAGCAGTGTTTACATTATTTTGAGAAATAAGGAAAGAAGTTTTAAGGATAGATTTTAGTAGTTCAACATCTTCATCTTCAAAAGCACTTGAAAGAGCCTTGTCAAACTTTGGTGCATAATATGGGCTGATGAAATTAACAAAGTCAGGTAGTTTGAAAATACTGTCTTGTTTAAAACTGACAAATACATTCTCATTGCCATTTACCAAGAACTCATTGAGCTTTTTATTTGATGTTAGGTATAAATAAAATTCTTTCAGGTCGTTGTTTGAAAGTTCATCAATAGCTTTTTCGCAATCGCCCTTTGAAAGTTGAAGACCATAATAATTGTAGTGTCCATCGTCTGATAGGTCAATGTCGGCAAAAAGTCTGCGTTTCGCCTTTTTAATAGTGTCGCTATCTATTTGGCTACTGTCCGCTACGTTTGAAAGCTGAAGAATTTCTATAGGGTTGATGAATTGCATTAGTCGTTTTATGTTAAAATTTACTTCGTAAAAATAGAAATATGTTTTGGTAGAAAATTACGGTTTTCCGTAAACGTGTCTGTCGAATGTTGGTGGTGCGGTTGGGGCAAAAGCAAATGTGCTGCAAAGCGTTGGCTTTGTGCGGTTGGTTGCAGCTCTTTTGATTTTGTCGAAGCGGTGGCTTTATTTCTCATTTGTCTGTCTGTTTAATTTTTGGCACTGTCGCTGATTTAGGGTGACAGCTAACTCATTTATATATGCAACAAATATACACAAATTTCTTGTATGTAGTTGGCTTGGTATAGTTTTTTTACTACAAATCATCAAACGGACTTTTGATATTTTGAAGACTTTTGGTACTTACATGTGTGTAAATTTCGGTGGTTTTACTGCTGTTGTGACCTAATAGTTCTACCATCTACGGATACTATTTTGTAAACCGATAATTTTTTCATGATACAATATTATCAGTCAAACATAAGGTTGAATACATTCATAACGTGCTGATTATGTTGATGAAAGGATTATTTACCTTAATAATACGATTATAGTGTAAATTAATCGTAAGTTTACGGTAAAAGTGTGTTTACTGCTGTGTCAAGTAGGCTTGTCTTCGAGACAATCTACTTTGGCCCAAAAGCTCAAAAAAACCTAGTTCACTGCGCTTCTACTCCTTTTTTATCGATCTTTTGTGCTCATCACTTTTTTCAAAATTCCTATTGCGTTATCCGGGTATTATAAATCTACTGCTTAATGGTTCGAAAAATGCCGAAAAATAATGTGTCACAACATCTCACATTTTACACACCATTCACCACTTACCACTTACCATTCACCAAAG
Source organism: Saprospiraceae bacterium (assembly GCA_019694295.1). Taxonomy (GTDB): domain Bacteria; phylum Bacteroidota; class Bacteroidia; order Chitinophagales; family Saprospiraceae; genus JAEUUM01. Next base: position 28,078 of record JAIBCG010000031.1, on the reverse strand, counting down.
TTGCGTGAAGGACAGAAGCGAACACGAAGTAAAGCGGATGGCCTGACCCGACAGGGGCACGCCCTAATAATTTGAAACACGACAGTTAAGTGTATGGTGACTGTGTAGTATATTCAAAGCAGCTTACATGATGAGTATGTCGCGAAGGCGTTTTGCGGCGTTGGTGATGGTTTCGTCCTTTTTGGCGAAGCATAGGCGGATGATCTTGTCGTCGGGCGGAACGGTGTAAAATGGTGAAAGTGGTATGGCTGCAACCTGGTGATGTTGTACAAGCCATTGGCAGAATTCGGTATCGGGCAGGTCGCTGAGGCTGCTGTAGTCGAAGAGTTGGAAGTATGAGCCCTGACAAATGAGCGGACTGAAGGCGCTGCCCTGCATGGAATGAAGCAGGAGGTCTCGTTTGGCCTGAAAGAAGGCCGGCAGACCAAGGTATTCATTGGGGTCGGCCATGAATGCGGAATATGCTGCCTGAATGGGTGTATTGGCACTGAAAACGTTGAACTGGTGTACTTTGCGAAACTCGGTGGTGAGACCGGGAGGTGCTATGCAGTAGCCGGTTTTCCAGCCTGTGTTGTGATAGGTCTTGCCGAATGAGAATATAACCAGCGTGCGTGCATACAGCTCGGGATAGCGGAGGACGCTCTCGTGCGTGAGGCCGTCGTAGGTGAGGTGCTCATACACTTCGTCGGAAATGAGGAGGAGGTTGTGCCGGATGACGATATCTCGTAGGCGTGTGAGGTCGTGCCGGGAGAAAACCCGTCCGGTAGGGTTGTGCGGATTGTTGGTTATGAGCATCCGGGTAGCCGGTGTGATGAGTGATTCGAGTACTGCCCAGTCGATGGTGTAGTCGGGAGCGTGCAGAGCATAAGGCACGGTATGGCCGCCGAAGAGTTCGATGGCGGGTTTGTAGCAGTCATAAGCTGGCTCGATGATGATGACTTCGTCGCCCGGGTGTACGAAAGCACCGATGGCAGTAAAGATGGCCTGAGTACCGCCAGCCGTAATGGTAAGCTCTGTGTCGGGGTCAATGCTCTGCCTATAGAGGCTTTCGACCTTGTGTGCGATACGTTGTCTAAGCAGTGGGTCGCCAGCCATAGGTGCATACTGGTTTTTGCCATCGTGCATGGCTTTGCTGACCAGGTTGATAAGCTTTTCGGAGCACATGAAGTCCGGAAAACCCTGAGAGAGGTTTACAGCGCTGTATTCGTTGGCAAGGGCTGACATGGTGGTAAATATGGTAGTGCCTACATTGGGTAGTTTGGAAGGCGGAAGGATAGTTGGGGTTGCCATAGCGAGTGAAGTGTGTGATTAGAGTAGCTGATGCGTATATCTTGACAGGATGTGGTCAATAGCAGAGGCCAGGTCACGGTCCTTTTGTGTGACGGTATTGCCGGCTTCGTGTGTTGAAAGGCGAATGGTGACACGGTTATACACATTGTGCCAGTCTGGGTGGTGACCGGCTTTCTCGGCCACGAGTGCTACTTCGGTCATGAATGCCCATGCGGAAGAAAAGTCCGTGAAGCTGACCGAAATGCTGAGTTGTTTGTCGTTTTCTGTCCACATGGTGCTTTATTTATGGTTCCAGTTAAAATTTGAAATTTCGGTGATGCAGTTTTTGAGCAGGCGTATGCTGTTGAGTACATCGGTTTTGTGTACCATCTCTATAACGGAATGTATGTGCCGTGTAGGGATGGAGATGGCACCGCTGATACTGCCGCCCTTACCCGAACGTTGCAGACCTGCCGTGTCTGTACCGCCTGCAGTGAGTATTTCGGGTTGCCATGGTATGCCATGTTTGTCAGCCATGTACTTCATGAAACTGACCATACGGGTGTCGCAGATGACTGAACCGTCGGCAATCTTGATAGCTGTACCCTGGCCAAGATGGGTGATAGACTCCCATGCTTGTGCGCCAGGAGTGTCGAATGCGATGGTGGTATCGATATTGATACCGTAGTCGGGCTCTATACTGTGTGCTGCCGGAGACACACCACGGAGGCCTACTTCTTCTTGCACTGTAAATACAGCATACAGGGAGCATGGTAGCTCGGTACGTGCGAGCTCTTTGAGTGTCTCTATCAATATAAAGACCGAGATGCGGTTGTCTAGTGATTTGGCATTGATGCAGTCGCCCATTTCGATGGTATCGCGTTCGCGTGTGATAGGGTCGCCTATGCTGATGTGTTTGACCAGGTCGTCTTTGCTCATACCCATGTCGATGTAGTAATCTGTAATGGCAGGAGCCTTAGTGCGCTCTTCGGGCTTCATGATGTGGATGGGCTTAGAACCCATGACCCCGATGAGGTCTTTGGTACCGTGAACGATGACACGCTGTGCTGTGAGCGTCTTAGGGTCGAAGCCACCCAGCGGATGAAAACGGATGAAGCCGTCGTCATCAATATGCGTGACGATGAAGCTGATTTCATCCATGTGTGCAGTGACCATCAGTTTTTTGTCAGAACTTCCTTTGCGTAAAGCAATTAAGTTGCCGACATTATCTATATACCAGCTATCGACAAGTGGTTCTATTTCTTTAATGATCAGCTGCCGAATTCTATGTTCGAAACCGGGTGCTCCGGGCGTTTCGCATATTTTTTTGAGTAGAGTTGTATTGAGTACCATTCAGTTTTTGTGCGAAAATTACAAAGTTTTACACAAACGTGGGGAAAATATGGCTTTTATCCGAAGCAAAGCCTTACTTTTACCGTGTGGTTTACATGAATTTATGTCGATATTAAAGAAACTTGCAGGTCAGACTGCCATCTATGGGTTGTCAAGCATTGTAGGCAGGCTGATCAATTTTTTTTTGACGCCATTCTATGTACGGATTTTTACAGAAGCTGAAAACGGCATCATGTACGATCTGTTTGCGCTCACGGCATTTATCATGATTGTGTTTACTTACAGACTTGAGACAGCTTACTTCAGGTATGCTACAGAACCGGCATACCGTGAAAAATCCTTTACCACTGCATTGTACTCTATACTGAGTACGAGTATAGTATTTTTTTCGGCAATAATTATATTTGCTGATGACATAGCGGTGATGCTCCGTTATCCTGACCATCCGGAGTACATCAGGTTATTCGGTGGTATATTGGTACTGGATGCGCTGGTTGAGATACCGCTGGCGAGACTCAGGCTTGAAGGAAAGGCCATGAAGTATGCAACGATCAAGTTGTTGAATATCTTTATCAATTTCGGGCTCAACTTCTTTGTGTTGTACTTCCTGGCAGATGCAGCGGATGGTAGCGGATTTGCGTTTTTGAAGCCTTTGGCCGATATTTTTTATAATCCGGAAATACGGGTTGGGTATGTATTCATTTTCAATCTTCTCGCATCTGCAAGTACATTTTTACTGCTATTGCCATATTACAGGATATCGCTGAAGGAATTTGACAAGAAACTGCTATGGAAGATGCTTGTCTATTCGCTGCCCTTGGTAGTAGTAAGTTTTGCGGGCATCATCAACGAGATGCTTGACAGACAGCTATTGAAGTACATTTTGCCGTATTCAAACGAAGAAAACCGTGCACAACTGGGTATATATGGTGCCAATTATAAGCTTGCCATGTTGCTATCATTGTTCACGCAGGCATTCAGGTATGCAGCCGAGCCTTTCTTTTTTGCGAATGCGAAGGACAAGAAAGCACCGAAATTGTATGCTTTGATTGCTAAATATTTCACCATTGTCAACCTTTTCGGTTTTTTGGCAATCGTACTGTTCCTGCATTATTTCAAATATTATGTAGGCAGCGAAGGAAGCCGTTTCTGGGAAGGGCTGCGTGTGGTACCGATATTGCTGATGGCCAATATTTTTCTGGGTTTGTACTACAACATTTCTACATGGTTTAAGGTGACGGACAACACAGGTTACGGAATGTTGATATCGTTGGCAGGTGCTGCCATTACCATCGGACTAAACGTCTGGTGGATACCGATATTCGGATATATGGGCAGTGCCTGGGCTACATTGATTTGCTATTTTTCAATGACCGTAATAACTTACATACTTGGCATGAAGTATTATCCTGTAAAATACGATTGGCTGGGTATAGCGGCTTATATGTGTTTTGCGGTTGCCTTATATATGATTCACAATTTTGTAGTTGAATACTTTCAGCTGGGCCACTTACAGACGAGCCTGCTGAGTATAGCATTCATCGGTTTATTTTCCGGTATTATCATCAAGTTAGAGAGAAAGGGGTATCGAGAGTCGGATGTGTTTTAGGGTGTGGAAAGCAACTTTGCAATGAATTAATACTGAACCATGCAGTATGAAAGTTGTTGTATTTTGGTTAAAATATGATGGTAGAAGAAAAAAATCTGCTTGCTTCATCTATTCGCCTTAAATTTGCAGAAAAATTGCACTGAATGTTTCCTGAATACGATGTGATTGTTGTAGGCGCAGGTCATGCCGGATGTGAAGCAGCTGTGGCAGCTGCCAATATGGGTTCAAAAGTATTACTCATAACTATGAATATGCAGACCATAGCGCAAATGTCATGCAATCCTGCTATGGGTGGTGTAGCCAAAGGACAGATCGTACGCGAAGTAGATGCCATGGGTGGCTACAGCGGCATCGTCACTGATCATACGATGATACAGTTCAGGATGCTAAACCTCTCCAAGGGTCCTGCTATGTGGAGTCCGCGGGCTCAAAGCGACAGGATGGCATTCGCACTCAAGTGGCGCAAGATGCTTGAAGACAACCACAGCATTGATTTCTGGCAAGAAATGGTAAGCTCGATTATTGTAAAAAACGGTGTCGTAAAGGGTGTACGCACTTCGATGGGTATAGAGATAATGTCTAAGGCTGTAGTACTCACCAACGGTACATTCCTCAACGGGGTCATACACATCGGCGAGAAGAGATTTGGTGGTGGTCGTGCAGGTGAAAAATCGGCAACGGGAATCACCGAGCAACTTACGGAGTTAGGCTTTGAAGCAGGCAGGATGAAGACCGGCACACCAGCCAGGATAGACGGCAGAAGCCTCGACTATTCAGCTATGGAAGTTCAGCACGGAGATGAAAACCCAACCGGCTTTTCTTTTACAGATACACCACGACTCGAGAACCAGATACCGTGTCACATCACTTATACGAATGAAAAAGTGCACGAAATACTAAGGACGGGATTTGAATTTTCACCGATGTTTGCAGGTCGTATTCAGGGTCGCGGACCGAGGTACTGCCCTTCTATAGAAGACAAAATTGACCGATTTGCTGACAAGGAAAGACACCAGCTTTTTATTGAACCGGAAGGCAGAGATACCTGTGAGATTTACGTTAACGGATTCTCATCTTCACTGCCGGAAGATGTGCAGTACAAAGCGATGACCTATATACCAGGTTTTAAGAATGTAAAGATGTTCCGCCCGGGATACGCCATTGAGTACGATTATTTCCCACCAACGCAACTTCAAATGTCTTTGGAAACCAGGCTGGTCAAGAATCTGTTTTTTGCGGGGCAAATCAATGGTACTACCGGCTACGAAGAGGCTGCCTGCCAGGGACTCATAGCCGGTGTCAACGCGCATCTAGCTATCCACGACCTCGAACCATTGGTACTGGCACGCTCTGAAGCCTATGCCGGTGTACTGATTGATGACCTGGTGACCAAAGGTACCGAAGAGCCGTATAGGATGTTCACTTCAAGGGCAGAATACCGTATCTTATTGAGGCAGGATAATGCCGATATCCGTTTGACCCCGTTGCTGCACAAACTTGGTATGCACAATCTTGACGAACGCATGGCTCGCGTAGAAGAAAAGTTGAAGAATATTTCGTTAATCAGAAAGCATTTCACTGAAACCGGCGTAAGCCCCGATCTGATGAACGGATATCTGAGAGAGCTGGGTTCTGCGCCCCTTAACCAACAAGTGAAGCTCGCCTCCGTTCTGTCAAGACCAATGGTGAGTATGCATGGAATGATGGATGCCGTACCGGCACTTAAGCATTACCTTTCGGCGTTTGATGATGAAACACTAAACCTTGCCGAGATAGAGATGAAGTACGAAGGTTATATCCAGAAAGAGCGCGAGATGGCAGAAAAGATGTCGAGGCTGGAAGATGTAAGGCTGCTTGACAGCTTCGATTATCACAAGATTAGTAGTCTTTCGTTTGAGGCGAGGGAAAAACTCAGCAGGTTGCGTCCGCGAACCATCGGGCAGGCCAGCAGGATCAGCGGTGTAACACCATCCGATATCTCTGTGCTGCTGATACACACAGGCAGGTAGTTGATTACTCGCTAAGTGCAATAGGGAAGTTATGGAAAATCATATCATACTATGAGTGATATATGTCGCCCTACTTAGCCAAAGTAATCTCAAACCCGTCAAAGACATCTTCTGTCAAAACCATTTTTTCAGGCTTCAAATCCTTGATGATATAACGCATCGGCAGTACAACGACCGAATCACCTCCAATGGTAAAATGATAATCTATGGTCAGGAAGTCGTGCGTGGTATGGTACAGTATGCTTTTTTCGTTAGTGAGGTGGAACGCTGCCCGGTCTTCAAAGGAAGTATCATTGAGTGTAATAGTTACGCTGTCTTTCCCGAAATTAAACTGCCTGGTGTATCCTTCTGTAGCCGGTGTCAGCACTGCACTGCCAGAGAATCCGCCCACACTTTGCTGCCACTGCCATTTACCGGATATCAGATTTTGCGGCTTAGGAGAATCTTCCTTTTTGCAGGAATCAAATATAAAAAGTACGAGTATTGCTGATAAAGAGTAAATTACATTTTTCATGATTCAATAAAAGTAGATTTCCGTTAGTTATATTTTTGTAATTGTAACTATCGTCAGTCTGTGAAAAAAATATTTTAAAAATTTTACCAAAAATACAAAAACTTTCCGTAATTTCAAGACATAGAGTGAATCTTACAATAATGCCTGGCTTATCAGGTCTTGACCGTTCCCAAATCACTTTTTATGCACTAGAAGATTCAATTTCTACCGATAATGAATCCGATTTATGGATGCCTTTGTAGATAAATTGGATTTGAAAAAACTAGAGATTAAATCCCTCTATCAAACAGAAAAATAAAAACTGTAAGAGCCTCCTTTGAAGATGCGTTGTTTTTAAAATTGGCTACATTAATGGCCGTAGATGGTGCCAAAATTCGTGGTAGCAACAGCAAGAAAAATAATTACAACTGCCTACACCCTTACCTCGTGTAGCCATATCCGCCACCATGAGGCTGATGCTACAAACCGGGAAAGATGTGACAGTATGTCCGGTATGCCGAACAGGAAAACTACAATTGGTACGTACCATGATTTTCCACAACGGACGTCTCAATTAGGGCATGCCCCTATCGGGTCGGGCTATCCGCCTTACTTCGTGCCGGCTTCTATCCCTCATGCATTCCGATAAGTTTGAAGATTGAACACAGAGACTAAATATCTTCCACACACTCACAAAGCCACCTAAGAGCAAACGCCCCAAGCCCGGTGTCGCTTGAACACCCGATTGCAAAAGCATCGTCCGTTTATGAACCGGGGCTTTGGGTTTTTAAGGTACCTCTCGTTTATGGTCGGGCTTTTTCAATCCGCTTAATGTTGTGCAATCGTTGTTTATATACGCTAATTTTGATTCTTCATTTTCAATGTTATGTCGCCAATATTATAACTATATATTGAAACCGGTAAAAATGAAAACAATAAACCTTCTATTTGCTTTATTCCTAGTTGGTCTATTGATGTTACTAAAGCATTTTTAAAATTGTTGCTTTTACAAAAATGTATTAAACTTTTTAACTCGTTTGGCTTTTCAAAATATCGGTTGCTCCATTTTATCTCAACACCCCATTGAGGTTTATATTTTTTATCATCAACCAAAACTAAATCTACTTCACCTTCATTTCTTCCTTCCTTCCATCGAGCGTAGGTTAAATCCAATTTTTCTCTATGCATCCATTGTGATAATACCACAGTTTCCACCATATTCCCCATTTCATTGTCCGTTTCACGAATCGGAGAAAATAAGGCTGTCCTCAATGATGGATTTGTCAAATAAACTTTGAAGCTGGTTATTCGTTTCAGTCGTTTTGCCGTTATGTCAACTTTATTTAATACTTTGATAATAAATGCCGCTTCTAAATATTCTAGATATTTTTTCAAAGTATCTTTTTGTATTCCACTTTCTTTACTCATTGTTTCATAAGAAAATTCATTACCAGTGTTGTAAGCTATGTAAGTAAAAAATCGATTTAATTCTTGTACGTCTTTTATGCCATATAAACTAGGTAAATCTCTAAGTAATACTTTGTCAACAATATCGTTTTTTACGTATCGTCCCATATCACTTTGTATCTTTTCACTTAAAACAACTTCTGGGTAACCACCGAAATTTAAGTAATGCACAAATTCTTTATTTAAAGCCTTAATATCGTGTGAAAGACAATATGGTATTTGATTTTCTCCGTAGGTTATTTTTCCATTGTAAATTAAGTGATTCATTTCCTTGAGATGAATATATTCCTGAAATGTAAGTGGAGGCAACATAAAATCTGTAAATCTACCCGCTCCGCTTTCTGTGCTATGCCATTTTAATGCTGCTGCTGCTGACCCAGATACAATAAATTTCGTTTCAGGAAATGAGTCAACTAACACTTTTAGGTGGCGTTCCCAATCTTTAAGGTATTGTATTTCGTCAAAAAAAACATAACAGCCATTTAGATTGTCTTGATTCAGAGATTGTTTACACAAATTTAAAATGTCTTCTAAACTTAAGTGAACGTAAATAGGGTTGTCTATGCCTACAAAAAATACTTTTTGCGGATTTACATTTTCAGTCAATAATTGTTGGATGCTGTGAAATAACATTACAGTTTTCCCAACACGTCTTGGCCCCATAAGAACCAATGCTCTTTTTACATTTTTTTCAATTACAAATGGATAAAATAAGCTAAAATATAGCCGCCTTGCCATTGTGCTGTACACTTCAGGTATTTGTTTGTTAACCCACCAAGGATTTTCATATCGTAAGCGTTCTATTATTTTTTCTGTTGGAATAAGACTTATATTGCTCATAAAATCATTTATTTTTGCAAATATAGTATAAATAAGCAGAACTAAATCTGTTTAATTAATGATTTTTTGTTATTATAAGCGTTTTAGTCTCTTGAAACTCGTCTATTTTATCTAAGTCAAGTAAGTCAGTACTGGGATGGATAGTTTTACAATGACGCACAATTAATATGTAACGAAATAAACCGTCAGCTTGTGAAAATGGAAGCATTCTTTTATTAATTAGGCTTAATGGACAAAAATAATGCTAAAAACGCTCAAAAGGCTTATTATCATTAGCTTTGAAGCCACTCAAAACTTACGCAATAACCAAGCCTTAATGCCGTACAAATCTGTCTATCGCTTTTGATATTCCCGACCATTTACCCGACCACCTGCTTATGCCTGCCATTAATATTATTTGTAGTACTTTTGTGTTATTAATCAGTTAGGTCTATGACAGAAAAGTCTATTGCCGATATGCGCGTGCATTATTTGTCCGAATTATTCGATATGGTTAACTGCTCCGAAAACCCGTTCGAACAGTTTAATACCTGGTTTAATCAGGCGCGGCAGGCACAGCTTACGGAACCAAACGCTATGACACTTGCTACTGCTACATCATCCGGCATACCGAGTGCCAGAATCGTGCTGCTAAAGGAATTCAGCGAACAAGGCTTTGTGTTCTTTACTAATTATAACAGCCATAAAGGTCGTGAACTTTCAGAAAATCCAAATGCAGCCCTAGTATTTGCCTGGATCGAACTATTCCGGCAAGTAAGAATCGAAGGAAAAGTAGAAAAAATCAGCCCTTCCGAATCAGAAAAATATTTCCAGTCACGACCTCGAGGCAGCCAGATAGGTGCCTGGGCTTCTCCGCAAAGTTCAGTCATCGCTTCACGAAGCTTTATCGAAGAAAAGCAACAACAACTCGAAGCAGAATACCACAATGAAGCAGTATTGCCATTACCGCCATTCTGGGGTGGCTACTTGCTTATTCCGCAAAGAATCGAGTTTTGGCAAGGTCGCGAGAACCGTCTGCATGACCGTATCCTGTTCACACGGGCAGATGCAGGCTGGCAACGCGACAGACTGGCACCTTAAGCTTAAACAAAGAAACGTTTGTCCATTGAAACTTTAACCGGCAAGGGTTTAGCAAAAATGCTCAAATGCCCCAACAAGGTTATCTGCAATCATCTGTGCAGACCGACCTTCGATATGGTGTCTTTCGAGCATGTGAACCAGCTCACCGTCCTTAAATAAAGCTATACTTGGTGATGAAGGTGGATACGGCACCATGTGCTGACGTGCCTGTGCAACCGCCTCCTTGTCAACACCTGCAAATACTGTTATCAGATGATCGGGTCTTTTTTCTGACTTAATTGCGAGTGTCACACCCGGCCTTGCCTGTGCTGCTGCACATCCACATACAGAATTAACGACTACCAGTGTAGTTCCTTCCTTTTTTGACAGAATTTCTTCAACTTGCTCAGGAGAAGTAAGTGAACTGAAACCGGCATTTACCAATTCTTCAGCCATCGGTCTGGTCATTTCTATTGGATACATAATCTTGGTTGATTTAAAATATTTGTTTTACAAAATTGAATGAATGTGAATGTACCAACAAGCTGGTTGTACTTTTGGTTCAAATTAATACATATAATCTTTACATGATTTTTTATCAGTGTACGCCAAAGTCGATTTCGGTGTTGTCTCCTATATTCAGACTTTGCTTAAGGCCTCGCACACCTGTGTCATTCCCTATGATAGACCGATACAGCATGACTTCGTCAAGCCGGGCATCGTTCCCTATTATGGAATCTTTCACTATTGAAGTATTGATGCGGGCATTATCCCCAATGGTTACATACGGGCCGATTATCGAATTGCTGATCTGGCAGTTTTTCCCTATGCTTACCGGTTGTAGAATAATCGAATCAACTGGCTCACTTGCTATAACAGGTATATAATCTTCTTTTTCAAGCAATGTAGAATTGGTATCCAGCAATATTTCCTTCTTTCCGCAATCAAACCAATTGTTAACGAACATAGTATTGAACCGAATGCCGCCTTCTATCATTTTTTCGAGCGCATCTGTCAGCTGAAACTCATTGTAGGTGCGGTGGTCATTGTCTATTAGCCAGTCGAGTGCACTCAGCAGGGCGGTTACTTCTTTAATCCTGTATAAGCCTACAATGGCAAGATTCGATCGCGGAATAGCCGGTTTCTCTACTACTCGGGTAGCGAACCCTTCTTCATCTATTTCTACCACACCAAATGTGCGTGGATCTTGTACCTTTTTTACCAGCAAGGTCGAAAATGGCGAGCTGAATAGTGCTTTGAGATCGACATCCAATATTGTATCACCCAGGAAAATGATTATTTCGCTTTCATCTTTAAACAGATTGCCCGACAACCATATAGCATGGCCTAGGCCTCTACGTTCCTGCTGTACAACAAATGACATTTTCATATCAGGATATTGTTTCTGCAAATAAGTCTTAACCTTATCGCCGAGGTGCCCAATCACGAAAATAAATTCATCAACACCTTCCTTAAGCAGATCGTCTATGATAAAACTAATGATGGCCTTGCCTGCTACTGGAATCAGTGGCTTGGGTTGTGTATAAGTCAGGGGGCGGAGTCGTGTGCCTGCTCCGGCTACAGGAATGATAGCTTTCATAATGCTTCATGTTATTGTTTACAAAGGTAAAATATTTATACAACTGACGGCCAAAGTGTCTGCATTTTTGAATGTTCAGATGCTTTGAATCAGATTTTTCAACATTACCATAGCATTTACGGCACTGTATTGTATGTTGCGCTTTCTGTCTTTTGTAAACAGGAATTTTTCAGAAATGACCTTGTTTCCGGAAGCAGCTGCTATCCATACTGTACCTACCGGTTTGTCGGTAGTACCTCCTCCGGGGCCGGCTATCCCGGTTATACTAACGGCTATGTCTGCTCCGGTCACCTGTAGTCCTCCCTTTGCCATGGCTTCTGCAGTTTCACGGCTTACTGCGCCGTGCTGCTCCAAAACAGTTGATGGAACATGTAACAGTTGCATCTTTAGTTCGTTCGAATAGCTCACGATGCTACCCAGAAAATAGTCGGACGAACCTGCTATACTGGTAATCAAATGTGCGAGAAAACCACCTGTACAGCTTTCGCATGTTACGAGCTTCAGATTTCGCTCCTTTAATACTGTACCGAGCCATTCTTCAAGCGAAATGTCTTCTGCTGCATAGACATATTCGCCGATGCGGTCAAGAGTTTGTGTTTTTAGTCGGGCGAGTATGGTATCTGTTTCTTCAACAGGCAGCCCATGTACAGAATACCGTAGCCGCACTTGACCAATATCCGGCAAGAATGCAAGTTTTACTTCCTTTGGCATTTCTGTTGTCACATCGCGCAGTTTTTCCTCTAAAACCGACTCACCTGTACCTGCTGTACGTATGGTAAGGTGCTTCACCGGAGGCCCTGCATATAATGCGCGCAGACGAGGCATTACCCTTTCTTCCATCAGGTGTTTCATTTCGTATGGTACACCCGGCATCGATACCAATACCTTACCGTCGTGTTCAATCCACATACCGGGAGCAGTACCCATGTCATTGTTCAATACGGTGGCATTAGCAGGCAGATGACATTGGGCCCTATGCGAGTTGGTGACAACAATGTTTCTCTTGCCGAACATCTTCTTTATTCTTTCAAAACTTTCTTCATGAAAGACAGCCTCCACACCAAAGTATCCACACAATGCTTCCATGGTAAGGTCGTCATCCGTTGGGCCGAGGCCTCCTGTCACCAGTACTACATGGCTCTTGCTTAAGCTCCTTTGCAGAGCATCCTTTATTTCTTCGTTTTCATCTGCTACAGATAGTATTTCCCTTACAGCAAAACCTGCTTCGTTCAGTAATCCGGCCATCCATGCACTATTGGTGTCAATGACCTGGCCTATCAGTATTTCGTCACCTATGGTAATGATGCTTACGTTCATAACAGCAATTTTATTTCTCTTATGTCAAATTTTTCTATTCTGTTTCCAATGCTGAGCATGAGCCGACCGTCTATATCTACGCCTTTCACTTTAGCTGAAAAAACACTCTCGTCTTTTTTTTCAAAACGGTTTATCGCACCTATACCAAACAGATTGGCGTGATATTCACTCCGCAATAATTCGTGCATCCCCGTATTCAGCCATTGATAGTAGTATTCATAACATTGGTACAATTCTGCCGACAACTCATCCAGTGCGAATTCTTTACCTTCCGCAATGGCAAGTGAACTTGCATTGGGCAGCCCGTCTTCGAACGCTGTCTGATTGATATTAACACCCATACCGGTGACACTTGACGTGATGTACATACCCTGCAGACTGTTGTTGATGAGGATACCGCAGATCTTCTTGTTGTCGAGCAAAATATCGTTCGGCCATTTAATCTGAATTTTCTTTTGTGTGTATTGTAGTAAAAACCGCATTACCGCAAGAGCAGCCGTCATACTCAGCAAAAACTGTTCTCCAACTTTGAGCTTTACAGGATAGCCAATTATACTCATACAGAGATTCTTGTCTGCTTGTGTCTGCCATTTTGCCCCCAATTGACCCTTGCCTGCCGACTGGTTATACGTCAAAATGGCAGTTTTATCAATTGGTTTGCTTTTTGAAGTGAGTTCAAGTGCATACGATTGGGTAGAATCGAGCGTTTTAAAGAATATAATATTTTTTTGCCTGAAAAACTCTGAAACACTGTTATCCACCATCGTTATAACTATATTTGTACTAAGATTTACAAAATTACTTAAAAACATCAAAATTTGACTACTGCCACCGAAACAACTATTCTTCAGGAAGAACAATTAAATGATCTGATAGTGGATGCTATCCAGGACATCAAAGCTAAGAATATTACAAAATTCGATCTTCGACATTTGCACGACCGGCCTACCAATTATTTCATTATATGCGAAGGTGAATCAAACACTCAGGTGAATGCTATCATTGATCGGGTAAGGCAACGGGTCAAGGAAGAAAAAGGTATCCTACCGCATACCGTGGAAGGAAAAGATAGTGCCAGGTGGGTACTCGCCGATTACTTTACTACAGTTGTTCATGTATTTTATAAAGAAACACGAGCCTACTACGACCTCGATGACTTGTGGTCTGATGCCAAAATTACTCATTACGAAGATCTTTAATGAACGTTTTCAAAATATAAACGTTCGTATATAACCAATCTATAAAATGGAGAATAAAGAAAATAACAATAATAACAATAAACCTCGAAAATCCGGAGGTTTCAGAATGGGTTCGTATTGGATCTATGGAGTGATTTTTCTGGCATTGATAACAATCAATATCCTGACCGTTTCAAACGGTAAATCGAAAGAAATCACCTTCAACCGACTAGAATCACTCATCCGTGCCGGTCACATCGACAAGATAGAAGTTATCAACGAAAAAGTTGGACAGATATACCTCAACAAAGACTCTCTGAGCAGGTATAAGGAGACAAAATATAGCGATGTAGTAGATGAAAAGCTCTTCGGCGAATCGCAGGCCAACTATGTCATGAACATTGGCCCTTCTGCCTCTTTTGATGAAAAAATAAATGCCATCAACCAAACGTTGCCACCCAATATTGCCAAAGTTGACATCCAGTATGTCACACAGCAAAACTGGTGGGGACCTATATTCAGCTGGCTTTTACTCCCATTGCTTTTCATTGGCCTATGGATCATGATTATGCGCCGTGTAGGCGGAGGTGGTGCCGGACCGGGTGCTCAAATCTTTAACATTGGTAAGTCTAAGGCCTCACTGTTTGATGCCAACGCCAAGGTAGATGTCACCTTCAAAGATGTAGCAGGTCTCGACGAAGCAAAGGAAGAAGTAATGGAAGTAGTAGATTTCCTAAAAAATCCTAAAAAATATACTGCACTCGGTGGCAAAATACCAAAAGGGGTACTCCTCGTAGGCCCTCCGGGTACCGGCAAAACCCTGCTTGCCAAAGCTGTAGCAGGTGAAGCAGGCGTACCTTTCTTTTCATTATCGGGCTCCGACTTTGTCGAAATGTTCGTTGGTGTTGGTGCATCTCGTGTGCGCGACTTGTTCAAAAACGCCCGCGAAAAAGCACCCTGCATCATTTTCATTGACGAAATCGATGCCATAGGCCGTGCTCGGGGCAAAGGTGCTATGCAAGGTGGTAATGACGAACGCGAAAACACACTCAACCAACTCCTCGTAGAGATGGATGGCTTCAGTACCGATAAAGGCGTCATCATTATGGCTGCCACCAACAGACCCGATGTACTCGACAGTGCCTTGCTTCGCCCTGGCCGCTTCGACAGACAGATAGGCATAGACCCACCTGACCTCATCGGTCGCGAACAGATATTTAAAGTGCACCTCAAAAACATCAAACTATCACTCGATGTCAAGCCATCGGCTTTGGCTGAGATGACACCCGGTTTCGCAGGTGCCGACATCGCCAACGTTTGCAACGAAGCAGCACTCATCGCCGCACGTAAAAACAAACAGGCAGTCGATATGGACGACTTTAACCAGGCTCTCGACCGCGTTATCGGTGGCCTCGAAAAGAAAAACAAACTCATCCATAAGTCCGAAAAGGAAATCATCGCCTACCATGAAGCCGGGCACGCCATCTGTGGCTGGTTTCTAGAGCACGCAAGCCCACTTGTCAAGGTCACCATCGTTCCACGAGGCATTGGTACACTTGGCTATGCTCAGTACCTTCCAAAAGAAGAATACATTACCCGTACCGAGCAACTCCTCGACCGTATCTGTATGACCTTCGGAGGTCGCGCAGCAGAATCTATCGTATTCGGAAAAATATCTACCGGCGCACAGTCCGACCTGGATCAGATTACCAAGATGGCATACGGTATGGTTGCCGTTTATGGTATGAACAACAGCGTCGGCAACGTTTCATTCTACGGCCTGCAGCAAGACCAGTTCCAAAAACCATACTCAGAGCAGACTGCTGCCATGATAGACCAGGAAGTACGCGAACTCGTAGCCAAACAATACGAAAGAGCCAAAGCCCTGCTTACAGAACGACGTCACGAACTTGAAGTCATAGCCCACCACCTGCTTGAGAAAGAAGTTCTCCTCAAGTCAGACCTTGAAGAGCTCATCGGCCCGCGCCCTTTTGTTGACCCCGATAAAGATCAGCACTCCGGCCATCAGGCAGAAGAACCGGTAGCCGACAATCAGCCTGTACAATAGCCTTAACCGAGCACCATATACAACACAAAAAGGGTTTACTCATCTGCAGTAAACCCTTTTTTACATCCAATAATGCACGCAGTTTGGGCCTACCCTTGTCAAGGGCAGCCTGATGCACTTAAAAATAATCTGTGAAAAGTAGCCGTATTTGTGTTATTTGCCACGCATAAAAAACTGGTGAATCTTGCGTACCGGCTTGAGAAAGGTCGTAAAAAGGTAAGGGCGGAGTTTGTTAATCTGCCATGCCTTGCGATCTTCGGCATTGGCCCTTAGTCGGTTAGTGATAGAAGCATTGCTCTGACCACCGGCGCGCATCTGTACGATCGTCTTATTGAGGTAAGTGGTCGTAACATCCTGCCTGACCAGAAAGCGGAGCATTATCTCGTAGTCGGCTGCTGATCTAAGACTTAGATTAAATGTACCATAGCGTTCATAAATATATTTCCTGACAAAGAAAGTAGGGTGTGGCGGCATCCAGCCGTAGTAAAACTTCCTGACTGCATAGCTGCCTGCACGCCAACTACGCACTACTTTTGTTTTGTCGGTAGAAGAAACGTAATCGAGGTCGGCATAAAGTGTGTCGGCACCGCTCTGCTCCATTTGCCGTACCACATCTGATATGACACCCGGTCCGGTATAAAAATCATCCGAATTGAGGATGCCGATGATGTCGCCGGTGGCTATGGCAATGCCTTTGTTCATGGCGTCGTATATACCACGGTCTTTTTCGGACACCACCTTCGCCACATGAGTGAATTCACTGACGATAGCCAAGGTATCGTCTTCCGATCCGCCGTCAACGATGATGTGCTCGATATCGCTGTAGTCCTGCCGGGCAACGCTCTCAAGTGTATCGCGTATGGTAGCAGCACTGTTATAGCAAGAGGTGATGATAGAGAGTTTCATTTATCAGAAATTCCTTGATATAACGCAGTTTTCGAGTACCAGCATATCCATTTCGGTGCGAAGGTAGCATTCGAGAGCATCTTCGGGACTGTTGACGATGGGTTCGTTCTCATTAAAGGATGTGTTGACGAGGATGGGTACGCCGGTTTTTTGTCTGAACGTATCGATGAGGTGGTAATATCTCTCGGATACTGTCCGGTCAACGGTTTGCAGGCGACCTGAGCCGTCAACGTGTGTGACTGCAGGAATAGCGGCATGCTTTTCCGGTCGGATCGGGAATACTTTTTCCATGAAAGGCACGACATCGTTGACTTCAAAATATTCGTCCACGTATTCTTTGAGGATGGACGGTGCAAAGGGCCGGAAGCTTTCGCGGCGTTTGATTTTGAGGTTCAGGATCTCTTTGACGTCGTTGCGCCTTGGGTCAGCAAGGATGGATCTGCCACCTAATGCTCTTGGGCCGAACTCTGCCCTGCCGGTGAACCAACCGACCACGCCACCATTGACGAGCTGTTCGGTGACTGCCTGATACAGCTGCTCGTCGGGCATTCTGTTATAGGCAATGCCACGGTTGCTGAGGTAGGCTTCTATTTCTTCATTTGTGAAACGGCTGCCCGTGTAGGCGCTGAGGATGGCAGGTTTTCGAGCTTGACCCAGGATCTGGTTATATACATAAATAGCTGCGCCCATGGAAATACCTGCATCATGTCCGGCACTTGGGATATAAACATTGGTAAAAGAAGTATTCCGGGTGATTTTTCCGTTGGCGACTGAATTTTGGGCGACTCCGCCGGCGATGCACACGTTTTTCAGGCCTGTGCGTTTGTGCAGACTTTCTAATAAATGGTATATCAGTTGTTCTGTACATCGTTGGACGGATGCTGCCAAATCTTTGTGGTATTGTGTCAGTTCATCAGCCTTCCAGCGTGCCTGACCAAATTCTGCAACCATTTTATCAGAATATAGCCTTGCTACATTTGGTATGTGGTCGTCGCCGTAGCTAATGACACCGCTTTTGGTAGCATTGAAGTAGCTGAGGTCGAGCCTGAACAGTCCATCGTCCGTAAAGCGAATCACCTTCTTCACCCGATCTACGTATTTCGCCTCGCCATAAGGAGCCAGCCCCATCACCTTGTACTCGTCACCATAGTACGGGAATCCCAGATACTGTGTAAATGCCGTGTAAAATATACCCACCGAATGCGGAAAATCAACCGAATCAATCACTTCTATCTTGTTGCCTCGTCCAATGCCTATCATCGTAGTAGTGAAGTCGCCCGAGCCATCAATGGATATAACGGCGGCTTCATCAAAGGGTGATGCAAAGAAAGCAGAAGCCAGATGAGCACGATGGTGTTCTACCTGATGGATTTTCGCCTTTAGCTTCTCCTTGTCGGCTGTCGGGAAAATCTTCATAAATTCATCTTCCAGAGAACTCACCTGCCGGGCATTTTTCAGCCTGCCACCGATGGTTGACAGTCCGACTGCCGGGTGTGTGAGCGCAAACATCACCTTCTTCCAAAATATAGCCTTAGGGTCACGACCTATGGCAATGTGGTCGAGTTCATCAATGGTGATGCCGGCCTCCTTCAGACAGAACTCAATAGCTAATGCAGGAAATCCTGCCCAGTGCTTTACACGTCTAAAACGTTCTTCTTCAGTAGCTGCAATCATGATGCCATCCTTAAATATAGCGGCGGACGAGTCTGCGTGGTATGCGTTTATGCCTAAGATGTACATTGTGGTATGTTTTTAATGCTTGGTTTTGATATATTGTTTATGTAAGATTTTTTGGGCGTGCCCCTGTCGGGTCGGGCTAACATTCAAATATCTGCTTATCAAGTTTGTTGTATTCATCTATTTGCCGGTAAGCAGGGCAATCCATTCGATCCAGGCGGCGGATGAGGTGCTGAATGCGTTGGATTGGGGTATGAGGTCGCTGAGCCTGATGCGTGTATCGCTGACCGGAAAATCGGTTGGGGCGGCAGTAACGGTGATGTTTTGGCGGCGAAAATTGCGCAAGGCTCGCGGCATGTGTATGGCGGATGTGACGAGGATGACGGGGCGTCCGGTGCCGTTACTGCTGACGTAAGCGCGGGCTTCCTGGCGTGTGTTGAAGACCGGATTGAGCAGGCGTATGCGTGTAGTGTCGGCTGACCAGCTGCTGATGAGCTGTTTGGCTATGCCGGCGGTGTTGCAGTGACGCTGCCAGTCGATACCGGTGAGTATGAGTGTGCTGCCGGGCAAGCGGCTCCAGATGCGATAGCCTTCGAGTGTGCGGCGCAGGGACGGATCGGAGAGTTTTTCGGCAGTCGAATGACCTGATTGGCGCCTGCAGCCTCCGCCTAAGACTACGATGTCGGCTATGACAGGGAGTGTACCTGTGTCTGCCTCATGCAGGCCGGCTACGAGCGGTGCGGTCATGAGTATAACGCCGGGTTTGGTACTCAGGATCCAGACGAGCAGGAGCAATGTAGCAGTAAGTGGCCAGGCTGCCTTGCTGTTGCGGTAGCGGAGTAAGGCTGCGAGTATGAAGCATATAGTGAGCAACACCGGCAACTCGATGAGCATCCTGACGAATTTTTCGAGGTAGAACATGCGTTATCCGGGTTAGTCGGTAGTACAGCCGAATAGCTGGCGGTATTTTTGTAGGAAATGGTGAGAACTGATATAGTGTTTGGCTAGGTTGTGGGCTGCCTGACAGCTAAGGTCGAAAGCGGCTTGATGCATGGCAGCTACTTCGCCAACATAGTTTGCAAATTCTGTTTTGTTGTTCAAGGTGATATCGTGACCTGCATTTTGCTCCTTGAGTGTGCGCCAGGGTGTCTGGTCGCTGATGAGTACAGGGCGGCCTACTGAGAGTGCTTCGAAGATGGCGTGACCGAAATTCTCTCCTTGCGTGGGCAGGTAGAACAGATGACAATCCGTCAGTGCCCGGATGATGCTTTTGTGTGGCAATGCTCCTGAAAACTTGACTGTGACGTTGGAGGGCAGCTGGTTGATAACTTCGCTACATTCCTGCCAGTATTTTTCGTCTTCGATATTACCGATTATTTCGAAATGCAGCTTTGCATTGGTGTGCTGAAGGGTTTCGATTGCGAATTTCAGGTTTTTGACAGGGTGGATGCGCCCTACGAACAACACCCGCAGTTGGTTTTCTTGCTTGCTACAGCGCTGGTAGTCCAGAAGTGCCGGCACATTTGGCACTATTGTCAATTTTGCTTGCCGACCGAACCATTTTCTTATATCCGCTGCTTCCTGCGAGTCGGTAGCGTGGAAGCTGATACGCCTGCCAAGATGTAGGAATTTCATCAGGTACAGGAAGAGCTTCTTTTTGAGTGACTTGTACTGCAACGCACTGTCTTTGAGCATACCGCGTGGACATAGGATGGTACGTATGTCGGGAGGCAGGCTGCTGAGCAGGCTGAGTGGCAGTAATGTAAAACTACGTGAATACATAGAGTTGAGGTAGAGTATGTCGGGTGCTATGTCGAGTAATATTTTTTTAATGTGGTGTCGGTTTTGTTTGCCGGGCGATACATATCTTACATGGTGATTGTGGTCTGACAGAATCCATGCATCGGGTGTGATACCTTCGAACGGATGGCGGTCGCCGAGATCCCGATCTCCTGTGAGTATGAAGATTTCGAAGTCGTCTTTAAGCAGCCGGGCGAGATTTTCGATACTGCGCACAGGGCCTCCTGCCTTGTATGCAGGTGTAAACCAGTCTGTGAGTATGAGGAGTTTTTGCATGGGGAGTCAGAAGGATGAACTTTCTGTCACGCTTTTTAATGCTTTAAAAATCAAACCTGTAGTTTACTGCTAACTAGTTCGATATTATTACGGTCAAGCCAATGTTCTAACACTACGAGCAGCCATACTTTAACCCAGTTAACATTTTTGCCCGCCAGGAATCCTTTCCACAAGCTTAACACGTATTCTTTATTGAACAAATCGCGCTGTACAAGTCTGTTGATACGGGCGTCGCAGAAGGATATGAGTTCGTTGCGCATCCAGAGCTCCCAAGGGAATGTGAAGCCCATTTTGGGTCTGTGTACAATCTCATCGGGTATAAGGGGTGTGAGTGCGTCAACCAGTAATTTTTTGGGTTTAGTTGGGTATTTGTACTGATCGGGTACGCCGAGCATATACTGTACGAGGTCTTTGTCGAGAAAAGGTACCCTAAGTTCGATGCTGTGTGCCATGCTCATCTGGTCGGCATCTTCGAGCAAGACATTCTGGGTATAGTTATTGAGTTCGGCCAGAGAATACCTGCTCAATATGGGCAGCTGATTGATGTTCTTGCTGTCTGATAGCAATCCTGCTTCGATTGTGTCATGGCAATGGCCCAAAAGTTCATTTAATCTTAACAATTCTGATTTGTGATAGATGCGTCTGATGGCCGGATAAACATAAGCTATGTCAAAATCGGGTTTGGAGAAGAGCTCTGCCATTTTTTGCAATTTTCGGTTAGGGAAATTGGTAAAAACGGAGCCAAAACCTTGCCTTAACCAACCGGGCAGCTTGCTTTGCAGTGCTTGCAAGCGGTAGTAATACATAAAACCCGGATAACCGGCAAAAAGCTCATCACCTCCCAAGCCTGAGAGTGCTACTTTGATACCGGCAGACTTCACGAGACCCGATATCAGATAAGTATTGGGGCCGTCGCCACTTGGAGTGCTCATGGCATTGAGTGCATCTTCTATCTGGTCAATAAATATAGTTGCCGGTACCTTGCACTCTACATGATTGGTCTTATACTTGTCGGCCACCAGCCTGGCGTACTTCGACTCATTGTATTTTGCCTCCTCAAATGCTATGGAGAAGGTATTGATTGTACCGGATGAAGATTGTGCAGCAGCAGCTACAATAGCACTGGAGTCGATGCCGCCCGATAAAAACACAGCGAGTGGTACATCGCTCACCAACTGCCTGTTGACTGCCTGCATGAACAGGTCTTTGATGTTTTGTTTATGTCTTTGGTGGTCGCAGTCATGATGCTGTACTACTTCACTACCTTTATAATACCGCGACTGTACGAAACTCTTGTCTGTAACCCAGGCATAATGACCGGCCTTGAGCTGGTAAGTACCTGAGATCATGGAGCTCGGCTCGTGAACTGACTGGTATGAGAGGAAATCGGTAAGCCCTTGCAAACTCAATGTAGGACGCAGCACCTTAGACGCCAGCAGACCGCGCAACTCAGAAGCGAATAAAAAGCCGGTATCTGTACGATAATAATAAAACGGCTTGACACCAAGCTGATCGCGAGCTACGAATAGCTTTCGGGTTCTGGTGTCCCAGATGGCGAAGGCAAAAATGCCGTTAAAGTCTTGGAGGCAATGGGGGCCCCACTGCCTGAATGCTGCCAGTATTACTTCCGTATCGGAGTTGGTTTTGAATGGATATAGTGCTCTGAGTTTTTCTCTGAGTTCTTTGTAATTATAGAGTTCGCCATTATAGACGATGACATATCGACCGTCAGCGTTGTACATGGGTTGATTGCCCTGCGGGCTAAGGTCGATGATAGCAAGCCTTCTATGGCCAAGTGAGACGTACTCATCGATATAGTAGCCTGAAGCATCCGGGCCTCGGTGGCCCATAGCATCTGCCATGGAGCGCGCTGTGGCTTCAAGCGGTAAGGAGGTGGACAAGATACCTGTTATGCCACACATATTTTGTTTAAAAGTGTTATGTTAATGTTTGTAAAAAAGCGTGCAAATGTACTGGTAAAATTTTTATAGTACAATGCGGTGTGAAAGAAAAATATTATGAAACAGAATAAAAATAGTAAAATATTTAATTCAGTACCATTAAGGCAAACAGCTCTTTTATACTTTGTCTAGAAAATGCTCAACCGCCTCAATTACTTGCTCGGGCAAGATAGCCTGCATACAGATGTTGTTATGACACACCTCGCTCATACACGCCTCACATGCTATTCCTTTAGCACGCAATACCAGGTTATTTTCGACTGGCGGATACCATTTGCCGGGAAGGTCTCTGGCACTAAAAATAGCTATAGTAGGTGTACTGACAGCATAAGACATGTGCATGGGGCCTGTATCGTTGCTAAGTGTCAGGTCACTCATACCAAACATGGCGGCACTTTGCATGGGAGTAAGTAGTCCGCAAAAGTTGTGGACATGCTGAATACCGAGCAATGGTTCAGCCAATAAGCGGTCTTCTTGTGAGCCGATGAGTAAGATATGGACACTGGGCGCGAAATGCTCAATGACTACTTTAAAATACCCGATGGGCCACCTGTTTTGAGGCCTCTTGGCTCCTATCACCACGCACAATTTCTTTTTGCCGTCATTCAGGCCATTTTCGTGAAGTAAGTGCTGCACAAACTCTTTGTCTGCATTCGATGGATTTAAAATTGGTGTCAATTGGTTGGTTTTGAAACCTGCCTGCCTGAGATGAGCAAGGAGTTTTTCGTGTTCGTTGTTAAAAATCAGGTATTTGGCCTGGGTTTTCCTGAACAAGCCTGTATGACTCGTGTACCAGCCGATACCTGACTTGCTGATGCCGCGGAAAACCAAAAGATCTCTGAGCACTCTGTGAAAAACGGCATTGGCTTGTGGCAATTGAATAACGCAATCATATTGTTTTTCTTTTAGAAATCTGAAAAGTTCGCGCTTGGGCATTCCATAATAATCAATGATCTCGTGGTACAGGTTTTTGTCCAACAGGTAACGCATGCCTACCAGATTCTTTAGTCCGGCATTGGTAAGGATGTCAATTTGAGCATCAGGAAAAGTATCTTTTATGGCATGTAAAGCCGGAATAGCATTGATAGAATCGCCCAAAGAGCCGGTGCGGAAAACCAGGATTTTTTTAGGATGGGTGGCCGGACGGAACAAGATTCTGGTAAAAAACCGGAGAATACTGTTCTCGATATAGAGTTTGAGACCGATGATACGGAGCTTCAAGCTTGCCGACAGCGGAATATCCGAATCGGTCAGCTCAGCCTTTATATACTTGCCAAGTGATGGCTTTTTCGTATTAGTACCCGAGTACATTATTTTTTATTTGACAATAATAAGATTAGTACAAAGCAAAGCTTGTTGACATCAACTAAAGATTGATCTTCAGTATTTTTCTAAAACCGACATAGAACAACCACACCATCAGCACCGACTTGGTGAAGGCATTGAAGAGGGTAAGTGTATCATTTTCTGTGACTACCGCAAGGACATAAATAGAAGGCAACCACAGCAACAAGGTAGGATAATGTATGGCTATCATCATGATTTTGTTGAATGACCAGCGATAAAACAAACCAAAACAAAACATAAAGAGGACTGCACCGTTTCGACCAAAACTCCCATAAGCTTCACCCATTACAGCGACATTCATACTTACTGAAGTGAGTTTTACACCGGCATAGCGCAACATATTGGCCTTGCCGCCTGACTCCGGCTTATCGGGCCAGAGGAAACGCGGAATAAAGCCACCTGCAATAGCTGCTGTCAACGGCCCCGGGCCTACAAAGGGTTGTTTGGCTGGTATGTAATTGATGGCCTTGGATATCAGCCAACCTTGGTTGAATCTGGCTGCCAAGGCATAAAATGAATATTCATCACCAAAAACAGACGAAGGATTTCTTATTTTTTGTCCTATCAGGTCAAAAAATAGGCCCGATTTACTACCCGTATAACCGGTATATCCTGAATATCCGTACCATGTATTTTTTCTGAACTCTTCCTTTACGCTTTGCAATATGATAATCAAAAAAATACCTGCAACCATAAAACTCATCTTGCGTGCAAAGCTTAATTTTTTCTCACGTATGGCCATCAGTATGAGAGATGCAAGCATGATAATATAGACTAACTTACCAAACATGCCCTGTTGGACTGAAATGATAATGATAAGTCCAACCACCACCGCTACCAACAGATATTTGTTTAAAGAATTGGAATAATAAGCATAGAATGCTGCTACGAAAACAAAATTACCAGTAACTTCAAAAACCTGACGTAGCACAGATGGAACATAAGGTGTAACCAACAAACTGAAGATACCAATAGCCAACAGGTACTTGCTTATACTATCAAAGTTGTGGTTATTTAGTTTTAGTTGTTGCAAATATTCGCTGGCTGTCAAGACATTCTTATTGCTAAAGGGGAAATGTAACCCAAGTACCAATGCCAGTGTGCCCCAGAATACAACCCCATAATACTCATCGGACGGAACGTACATATAGATATTCCATAGGCGCGACAAGTAATGATCTATAGTAAAATAATGGTAATAAAATAAAGGCATCACCAGCCAGGTTATACAGGCAAGCACGCCTATTATATCTATTATAACAATCTTTTTACCAACATTGTCAACAAACATTGCTACAATAAACACCGACAGAGCAAGAGATAAAGACTCGTACACTGTCAGATTGTAAGCGCTGGAAAGAAACCAACTAATAATGATACTTATTACTGCCTGTAAAACTCTCAATGGATTGTTATTGATTTTATAGATAGCTACATCAAGATATTGAAATAAAAACTAAAAAAGTACCCTCAAACCTTCGCAATCAGGAAACATAATATCCTAAACATATATTACAAGCCAAACTACAGTGCTTTGTTAAATCAACTACCGTTTTTCGATAGAAGACAAAAGTTGTGTTATTGCCACCCGGATGGATTCGAAATTCCATCTGCTTATCATTTTGTTTGATGCTGCCCCATACTTATTAATCCTGTCTCTTTGCTTAATCAGCATTTGCATTTTATCTTTAAGGTCTTCGATATCATCACTCCTGAAAACATAACCATTTACGCCATTCTGTACCAGATCGGCAGCACAGCCGCATTTGTCGCTGACCAGTACAGCCCTGCTACTGGCCATAGCTTCGTTCACTGCAAGGCCCCATGTCTCACTGACAGAAGGCAGGCAAAAGACATCTGCCAAACGATAAACAGCAGGCATCAATGTCTGGTTTTGGAAAGGCAGGAAATGAATCCTGTGGTCTGAAGATGCCACCCTTTTCAATTCATCTTCAAGTTCACCATTGCCTACAAGGATAAGATGTAGAGAATCTGATTCTATTCCTTTAAAGGCATCAATAAGCATAGGCAGATTTTTCACATTATAAAACTTGCCGCAATACAAAAAAACAGAGTCTTCCGGACGGATTCCAAGCATTTTTCTGGTACCTTCAACAAAAGCTTTACCTTCTTCGCTAAACACCGAAAACCTCTCATTATCAATGGCATGTGGGGCAAATATCAATTGATTTTCTCTCAAACCGTGTGCGAGGTAATAGGCTTTATTGGCCTTGCCCACATACAGGGCATAATCTACGTGTCTGTAAACCCATGTAAGAGCGATTCTTCGGATCATCTTCCTGAAGGAAAAGCCCCTGGACTCATCCAGCAGGGTCGAATCGCCTCTGAAGATAACCGGCAGTTTCCCTTTAAAATACCGCATCACCTGCAAATGGCTGTGGAAATTCCAGCCAAAGACCAGAAGTACATCAGCTTGCCAGTTCTTTATCTCCTGTATCAAGGTAGGCGTAATGATGCCTTTAAAATGATGTGAGCCGGGATTCTTTGATATATTGTTTATGAAGCGAAAATTGTAGCCTTCCAGTAGTGGAATATCCCATTGTCTCTCTATACCAAAGTCTTTGTCAAGTACTTTTCCTTGCGACTGGCTCCAGGTATAAAAGACCATTAAATCCAGCTCTTTTGCCAGATTCCGGAAAAGAGGTGCATAATACTGGATCGGATGCGTAACAATGATGGCAAGTTTAGACAAGGTCTGTATGTTTTATTCTTATAAATCTACGGATACAACAAAAGCATATTAGGAACCGATTGCATAGCATCACACAGCTCATGACCGGAATGATACTCCACAGCATCGGCTTGGTTCAGTGTTTTGACGTCTTTACACTTGTAATTGTATTTTTTGATAAAGGCACAGGCGGTTTCCATGGCCTTTTGTCCGTGCAGCTCCAGCATGATAACAGGTCGTTTTTGTGTAAAAAGTTTATGCCCATTCATCAATGCAAATATTTCAGCTGTTTCAAGATCAAATTTAATCAGATCCGGTGTCCGGACGCCCAATTTTTCTATTAATTCGTCAACGCCGTAGGATTTTACGGTGATATACTCAACTTCTTTGCCGGAATAGACCTTGTTGCCGAAGGGTCCGCTGATGGCTCCGAAATTGTTTACAAACTCAATCTCTGAGTTTTCCTGAGCTATTGCAAGATGGTGGGTGCGCAGGTTGTTCCAGTTATTCACCTGTGCCAAATGTGACAAGGCTTTGTAATTTTGGGTAGAGGCTTCAAAACTCTCTACGAAGCCTGTTTCGCCGACCAATTTTCTGAACACAGCACTGTAATAGCCATAGAAAGCACCGCAATCCCAGCAGACCATGCCCGGCTTGAGGATAGTCTCCAGTTTCACCCTGTCAAAAATCCATTTATCGTATATTCCAAGAAAATAGCTGCCACCCAAGCGCAGATCGAGCAGCATTTTAACACCTGTGGCCGGGCCACTCAAAATAGTGATTCGGTTAAGCCCGTTTTCTTTTGGATAAATGCGCCATAAAATATTTTTGATGAGTTTTTTCAAGGCAAAGCTTTGGATTGCAGATTGTTTTTTAAATTACTTTTATGTTCAGGGCAATGATAAATATTTACGCTTATTTCCTGTACACCATGAAAAACTAAACTCGAAATTGTAGTCGTATCTGTTTTAGAATACGGCTGGTTTATTAAAATTCCTTACCAACAGCTTTGAATTTGCGACTTTGGGTCACACGATCCTGTACCCAATCTATATCACGGATATAAAGCGTATTACCTTCATTGTGGAAATTGCTGATTGCTTTAAAAGTACGCTTGAACGGGTCATAATCGTATGCTAAAAATCCATAACTTAGAA
>JAIBCG010000138.1 GCA_019694295.1 Saprospiraceae bacterium | reverse complement strand
CGGGAAATATGCTTCCTCAAATGAAAGCATCTCTGCTCGGTGACGCCTACGCTGATCAAAACAATCTCGAAAAAGCATATAGCCAATATGAAAAGGCAGCGGCAGCATCTAACAATGAAGCAGTAACACCTTTCGTCCTTATGAAAATGGGAATGCTCGCTGAGAAAATGGGCAAAAACAAAGAAGCCGCAGCAGCATACCAAAGAATCAAAGATGAATATGCTACAACTGGTATCGGTAGAAATGTTGATAAATATTTGTACAGAGTCACTGAATAAACATTTTTATTTATCAAAATTTTAGAAAAGGTAAGTGGTATTCCGCTTACCTTTTTTAATTTTACATTACGACTAAATATTGAACTATGGCCACTAAGGATTATAAAGAAAATGATTTTAAACCCGCTGACCTGAATCATCCTGAAAATATCAAAATAGGTATTGTCGTGAGCGAATGGCATTCTTCCATTACAGAAAATCTGCTTAATGGCAGTAAGGAAGTCTTAAGCAAATTTAACATCAGTGAAGACAACATCACCATCATAAAAGTACCAGGATCGTTCGAATTAACCATGGGTGCTCGTATCTTGTTGAGTAGTATGAAACTCGATGCTGTCATCTGCCTTGGTTGTGTCATCAAAGGTGAAACAAACCACGATGACTATATCAATCAGGCAGTAGCTACCGGCATCACCAACCTGGGGCTTTCTTCGGGTAAACCTGTAATATTCGGGCTGCTCACCGTACTCAACCAGCAACAGGCAGAAGACCGTGCAGGTGGAAAATACGGCAACAAAGGTAGTGAATGTGCACTTACTGCTCTACAAATGATCGGTATCCGCCAACAATTCTCTGAATCAAAAAGCAAAATTGGATTTTCATGAAACTAAGCTTTATACATGCCGGTAACTTTAAGCTCGATGGAGGTGCCATGTTTGGTGTCATCCCGAAAAGGATGTGGGAAAAACTCAATCCGGCTGACCAGAATAATCTTTGCTCCTGGTCTATGCGTTGCCTTTTGATAGAAGAAGGAAAGTGTAAAATACTCGTAGATACCGGTATGGGCGACAAGCAGGACGACAAGTTCAAATCGATATTCGAACCTTTCGGGCCACAGACACTTCTTGGCTCATTGAAGGAACAAGGCATGAATCCTGAAGACATTACAGATGTGTTTTTGACACACTTGCACTTTGACCATTGTGGCGGAGCCGTCAGCAGAAAAGAAAACGGCGAACTTGTGCCAACCTTCCCGAATGCCACCTACTGGAGCAGTCGAAAACACTGGGACTGGGCAATGAACCCGAATGCACGTGAGGCAGCCTCGTTCCTGAAGGAGAATTTTGTACCATTACTCGAAGCAGGCGTGGTCAGATTTGTCGAAGAATCCGGTCAGGAAGTCTTCCCGGGAGTAAAGGCTGAATTCTTTTTCGGCCATACGGAAGAAATGATGGGACTTCACATTAATAATGACAAAGGGAGATTCTTTTATTGTGCCGACCTTATTCCTTCATCATTCCATATCGGGCTGCCCTACATCATGGCTTATGATCTGAGGCCTCTTGAAACCCTGACAGAAAAAACCCGCTTACTGACGGATGCCGTAGAACAAGGAATCTATCTGCTGTTCGAGCACGACCCGGCAACCGGATGTGCTACCGTACACCGCAATGAGAAAGGAAGGATTGTGCTTGCGGAGAACATTTCATTAAACGACTTATTCTCATGAATTCGGACAAAGACCTCAGCTACATATTGAATCACCTCGGTGAAGAACGGGAGCGCTACTTCAATGCAGTTTCGCCGCCTATCATCCAAAGCAGTAATTTTGCTTTTCCTGACCTTGCTTCTTTCAGGAATGCCATTAAAGATGAGTTAGAAAACACTATTTATACACGAGGTGCAAATCCGACTGTCAATATTTTGCGGAAAAAATTAGCTGCTCTGGAAAGTACGGAAGATGCACTAGTATTAGGAAGCGGTGCTGCTGCTATTGCTGCTGCCGTTATTGCCAATGTAAGTGCTGGTGACCATATTGTGTGTGTGGAGTCGCCCTATAGCTGGACATATACCTTGCTCACAAAATTCTTGCCGCGATTTGGTGTGACAGCCGACTTTGTTGATGGCCGTGATGTGGAAGCTATTGAAAAAGCTATTCTGCCAAACACGAAAATCCTGTTCCTTGAAAGTCCGACGACTTTTTATTTCGATCTGCAGGATTTGGAAAAATGTGCCGGTATCGCCCGCAAACACGGTCTGAAAACCATCATCGACAACAGTTATTCCTCGCCTTATTTTCAGAACCCGGCAAAATTCGGTATCGACATCGTCGTACACTCAGCCACCAAGTACATCAACGGCCATAGTGACGTAGTAGCAGGCGTGATATGTGCATCCACAGAAGACATCCGAAAGATTTTCAACATCGAATACATGACTTTGGGTGCTATTATCAGTCCGCATGATGCCGCACTCATGATGCGCGGTCTCAGGACGCTTCCTATACGTATGCAGCGCTCGCACGATTCAGCCTTGAAGGTCGTTAAGTGGCTGGCGAAACATCCGAAAGTTGAGAAAGTTCTCTTCCCTTTTCATGAATCGTTCGGGCAGCAGGATTTGGTGCAGAAGCAGATGCGTGGTGCAGGAGGCTTATTTTCCTTTTTCTTAAAATCTAAAGAACGCCAAGATGCAGAAGATTTTTTCCACGTACTGAAGGCATTCCTGTTTGCAGTATCCTGGGGTGGCCACGAATCACTCATCATTCCAACGGTAGCATTCCACGGAATAGAAGGCAGACCCAACCCTGACACACCCGTCAACATGTTCCGGATATACATCGGTCTGGAAGACCCCGATTATCTGATTGCCGATCTTGCACAGGCCTTAGATAGGATATGAAGAATAGTATTCGAATAGCATGCTACCAATAGACTGCCGGATATACCTCAATTGGATCAAAAAAGGCTAAATTTTGAGCCGATTGCAAGGATTAATCGGATCAAAAAAT
>JAIBCG010000091.1 GCA_019694295.1 Saprospiraceae bacterium | reverse complement strand
CTAGAAAAAGATATTCTGATACTTGAACAAGAGGTGGTAAAAGAAATACCTCTGACTGCGCTTAAGAAGAAAATAGAGGAAGGAGATTATGTAAGAATTAAAACCGGTGGTGCAATAGGAAAATTATTATCACTTGGTAAAGAAAAGGCGCTGGTAGAGATGGGCGGTATGACACTCACTGTCAAAGCAAAAGATCTGGTAAGTGCAGATGTGCCAATAGAACAAAACAGGAGACCGGGCGTAACTACTACTTTACGATCTGATCAGGAGCCCGAATCAAAGGTCGATCTGCGTGGAATGAGAAAGGAAGAAGCAGTAAAAGTACTTGAATCATTTATCGATAATGCTCTTATTCACAATGCTCACATGCTCAGAATATTGCATGGCAAGGGTGATGGTGTGCTGAAGAAATTAGTCTGGACAAAATTAAAAGAATACAAAGATGTACGGGAGGTTCAACATCCTGAGGAGGAGTTTGGCGGTAGTGGTGTTACGATTGTGAAATTATAAGAAAAGCCACCCAAATGATAAGGTGGCTTTCAGAAAATTCTTTGATTTATAAGCTCTTACTTATAGATTTCTGTTCCTGCGAAATGAAATGCACACTCTATCGCAGCATTTTCGTCAGAATCCGAACCGTGTACAGCATTTTCACCAATACTTTTAGCAAACAGAGCACGGATGGTACCAGGTTGAGCTTCGGCCGGGTTCGTCGCGCCAATCAATGTTCTGAAATCTTCCACTGCATTGTCTTTTTCAAGGATGGCAGCTACGATAGGACCTGATGACATAAATTCAACGAGCTCACCGTAGAATGGTCTTGCACTGTGAACAGCATAAAATTCGCCTGCTTTTTCAGCCGATAGCTTGGTGTATTTCATGGCAACTATTCTGAAGCCACCTTCATTTATTTTTGCTAAAATAGCACCAATGTGCCCGGCCTTAACAGCATCAGGCTTAATCATGGTAAAAGTTCTGTTACCTTTCATATATTGTTAATTACTTGATTTTGATAAAATGAGGCGCAAAGTTAAAGGTCATTTCAATGATAAACTATATTTAGCAAAATAAAATTTTGTTTAAGTGAATAAATTTTACGAATTTCGCACTTTATTTTGGAAAGAAGTTGGAAAACAAAGCAGAAATATCAAAATTACTAAGCAGCCCTAAGGACGTAGTTATTTTTTCGCACCGTAATCCTGATGGTGATGCACTTGGTTCGTCGCTGGCGTTATGTCATTATTTGACAGGCATACATCATAGTGTTAAAATAATTTTCCCATCCGAATATCCTATCATTTTTACTTGGATGCCGGGTTCCGATAAAGTACTCGTGTACGATCTGTCGCCAAATGAATGTATTGCAGCCATCAAGCAGGCAAATCTTATATTTTGTCTAGATTTCTCATCGCTGGACAGGATCGATAAAATGGGCGAATTTGTAAATCAGCAGACCTGCCCAAAGATAATCATTGACCACCACCTCGATCCGGAACCATTTGCTGACTATATCATTTCTGATACCTCTGCAAGTTCGACTTGTGAGATGATTTTTGATTTTATTTCGGATCTGCATGGTAAAGAAAAAATTACTGAGGAGATTGCAGCATGCATTTATACCGGAATAGTGACCGATACAGGATCATTTAAGTATTCAACCTCTCCAGCTGTTTTTCGTAAAGTTGCAGATTTGCTTGAAGCAGGAGTGAATGATGTATTGCTTCAGAACCTTATACATAATAGATTGCAGGAGAAATACTTGCGTCTTCTTGGTTATTGCCTTTATGAGAAAATGGAAATCATGCCGGAAGTTAAAACCGGGCTCATATCCCTATCAAGAGAAGACTATATAAAATTCGACATACAGCGTGGTGATACAGAAGGTATCGTTAATTATCTTTTGATGCTCGAAAACGTTGACATTGCCGCCTTAATCACCGAACAGCCAACTATCGTAAAGCTGTCACTTCGATCAAAAGGTGATATATCCGTACAGGAAATATGTCGTGACCACTTCAAAGGTGGCGGGCACAAAAATGCATCAGGCGGAGCGGTTTATGGTACACTCAGCCAGACTGTTAAAAAATTTAAAGAAGTTATTCCTAAATATTTTAAACCTAATTTATCAAACATTTCAAAATGAAAAAAATCCTCTTTCTTGCTCTGGCATTGTCCGGAGTAGCTCTTTACTCTTGTAAGAATCAGGCTGGCAAAACATCAACAGCTAGCGGTGACAGAACAAGTTTTGGTTATGAGTATAAAATCCTTACACCGGGTACTGGCACAAAAGTTATCAATACCGGTGATCGTGTAGCATATACTATGTACCGTTACCTCAATGACACAATACAAGGTGAACCATACATTGCAGAAGTAGAATTGATGCCGGGTGATTCTGTGCAAAGACAAAGACTTCCATTTGTTGACTTGATGTACATGATGAAAGAAGGTGACAGTGCACAGGTAATTCAGAAACTTGATACAATCCAGAATTTGCCACCAAACCTTAAAAAGACTGACATCATTAAATATGTGGTGAAAATACGTTCTGTAAAAGATGCTGCACAGGTTCAGAAGGATAAAGAAGCGGCTATGGCTCAGATAGCACCATTACAGGCAAAACTCAAGCAAACTATCAACGATTTTAATGCAAAAAAGCTACAAAATGTAGTTACAACAGCTTCAGGGCTAAAATATGTAATCATCCAAAAAGGTGACGGTCCAATTACTAAAGCTGGTGAACCGGCTTCGGTTCACTACATCGGCATGACCCAGGACGGAAACGAATTCGACCAGTCGTACAAGCGTGGCCAAGTATTTACTTTCCCTGCCGGCCAAGGTCAAGTTATTCCGGGATGGGATGAAGCCCTTACTACATTACCAAAAGGAACAAAAGCCGTAGCCATCATCAAACCAGAACTTGGGTATGGTGCAGCAGGTTCGCCGCCAGCTATACCAGCTAACGCTACTTTGTTCTTCTACATGGATATACAAAAATAATTCTTTCATCATATAGTAAAGGTATAATCATGACAATTGAACAATTGCAGGATGTAAAAAGAAGGTTGGGCTCTCTAAAACAATATCTTTGACGTCGATAACCGACTTATTAAAATAGAAGAACAAGAACAACTGTCTCTCGATCCTGACTTCTGGAAAGACTCCTCCAAAGCTGAATTGCTGATGAAGGAACTTAAAGGCAATAAAAAGTGGGTTGAAAATTTTAATAAAATTCAATCTGAAATCGATGATCTGGAAGTATTGTTCGAATTTCAGAAAGAAGGTGAAGCTACTGAGACTCAGGTGGACGAAGCATATACCAATGTAGTGTCTCTGTTGGAAGATGTAGAATTCAGATCGACTCTTAATCAAAAAGAAGACGAACTTAACTGTCTGGTAGAGATAAATGCAGGAGCCGGTGGTACAGAAGCATGCGATTGGGCACAGATGCTGATGCGTATGTATCAAATGTGGGCTCAAAAGAATGGTTTTAAACATTCGATTGTCTTCGAACAAGAAGGTGATGTGGCCGGTATTAAGTCTGTAAGTCTTGAAATACAAGGCGATTATACCTTCGGAATGCTGAAAGGTGAAAATGGTGTTCACAGACTGGTACGTGTGTCTCCCTATAATGCACAAGGCAAACGGATGACTTCATTCGCTTCGGTTTTTGTACATCCCTTGGTTGATGACAGTATTGAAGTAGAAATCAATCCGGCGGATCTCGAATGGGATACCTTCAGGGCGAGTGGTGCAGGTGGACAGCATGTTAACAAAACAGAATCAGCTGTGCGTGTAAGACATATTCCTTCAGGTGTAGTATGCGAATGTCAACAGGAGAGATCACAGCACATGAACAGGGAAAAGGCATTGCAAATGCTTAAATCCAGGTTATATGAACTAGAACTTCAAAAGCAGCTAGAAGCAAAGGATGCCATTGAAGCAGAAAAAATGAAGAATGAATGGGGTAGCCAAATCAGAAGTTATGTACTTGACGACCGAAGAGTAAAGGATCACCGTACGGGCTTTCAGACAGGAAATACAGATGCAGTCTTGGATGGCGATATCGATGGTTTTCTCAAAGCTTACCTGATGCACCACGAAGATAAACCTTAAATGAAAGGCGGACGATTTTTAGATCAGCCGCCTTTTTTATTTTACGGCTAGTTATTAAACATATTCAAATAGTGAGTATTCTTATTTCTATCTGTTAACTTTGTATTCTACTAAGCAGACAAAATGATTTTTGCGGAAGAATTCAACAACCGGAATCTTAAAATAATATTCTTGCTCGCTTTACTGGCCTGCATCGGGGTGTTGTTAGGAAGAGGCTGGCAACACGTCTTTTGGGATCCACCCTACAGAACGCTCTTATGGGACGAAAACTTATTGAAACCCTTGATCCAGAAATTATTCGGTATAAGCTGGGAACAATACGTTACCAATAACACAATAGACCACAATTTCCAGACGAGTTTCAAAATCATCGGAGGTCTCTTAAGTATAGGTGCAGTTTTTGCCATTTTTATCAATAAATTGAAGCGGATAGCTGTTGTTTACTTGTTGTTTTGTGCTGCCTGGTTGCTGTTATTATCGGTAATCTACTGGAAAGAATATTTCTGGGATCTTCCCCAATTCATTGAACTGACAAGCCAATGGATGGCACCTGTCATTTTCGTGGCTTTGTATAAATCATTTAACCGTAACATTAACATTCTTCGAATACTACGCATTACACTAGCTCTTACTTTTTGTGGTCATGGTCTGTATGCGCTGGGTTTTGTACCCTTGCCAGGCAGTTGGGTGGATATGGTCATCAATGCTTTCTCTATTTCTGAAACCGGAGCTAAACATTTCCTCAAAACTATTGGAGTACTTGACATATTGGCTGCTGTACTAGTGTTTATACCCAAAACAGAACGTTTTGGCTACTGGTATATGTTCTTTTGGGGCACTATTGCAGCTTTAGGCAGACTCGTAGGAACATTTTATCCTGAGATAGGCATATTAAATTTCTTATATCAGCAGATTGGTGAGTTTGTTTATCGCTTTCCGCAATTTTTATTCCCACTTATGGCCCTTTTCATCATCAAAGAATCAAAACGACAAAGGTCTCAACTTAATGCAATAACAGATCATTAAAGCTATCAGTACTGGAATGTTGTTTTGAACGAAATCCGCTCCTTCTTACTGAAAGGAATATGCCAGTTTCCAGTATATTTCATATATGCCGGAACGTAAAGTCCACTTGTTTTTGTGGTGCCGACATCTATATTGACATCCAAATCAAAAAAACCGCCTTTCTTCCTGACAGTCATCGTACGTCTGATAACCTGGAGGTCACTTGCATCAAACCATGTAACCATCTTGTCAATCAAAATATCGGAGTCGGGCACATTTGGTTTTCGCCTAATGTCAAATTCGTATGCTTCTTTGCCTGCAATGTTTATTCTTCGAAGCTTGAATATATATTTTTGCCTGTGCTTTGGAGAGAAAATCTCATTCTGGTCGCCAATAAAAGGAAGGAATGTCTTCTGTGTCGGTCTGAACACCATTTGTTTAATCTTCTCGGTATAGGCTGATAAATACACATTTTTACTTGACTCGGTTTCGTTGTTATCATAGTGGCATATTTGCCCTTGCGGCAGAAACATTCGTTCGTAAATCTCAGTAGTATAATACTTATGTTTCTTTGATTTTTTAAAAAAACCAGCTGAAAAGTTTCTTCCTGAGTATTTAATTTCACGGCAGGCAGCGTGTATTTCCTGAAATGTTTTCGCTGAAAAATATTCCGCAACAGTATTTTGTTCATTTCTCACTACAATAGAATGATGGGCAGAGTAGGGGACACTATGCAGGTTTTTGAAAGACTGATGTAAGCTTTTATCCTCGAAAACAAGCCTCATGAAAGATGGAATATTGAACCGTGCACCCTTTGCATAGACCGTCACCGTATCAATCTGTAGAATATTCTTCCATTCATTTTGAAGCATGCTGTCATTTTGCCCGAAAGCATTGCCACACATCAACAGAATAACAACTACCAACAATTGAGTTTGATACCTTGTATTTAAATCATACATCATTATAGTGACACCAACGAATATTTTTGATTAATAAAACGTATATTTGCAGCCAAAATTAACAAAAATCAGCTAATAATGAAGAATGTAGTAGTAATAGGTGCAGGCACAATGGGAAACGGTATAGCACATGTTTTTGCAATGAATGGTTTTAATACAACAATTGTTGATATCTCTGATGTTGCACTCAACAAAGCCTTAGCCACTATTACAAAGAATCTGGACAGAATGATTGCAAAAGGCAGTTTGTCAGAAGAACAGAAGCAAACTACCTTAGCCAATCTTTCCACTTCTGTTACAATGGAGAATGCAGTTCCACAGGCCGACCTTGTGGTAGAGGCTGCTACCGAAAACATTGACTTAAAACTAAACATCTTCAAAAATATTGATGCACTTGTTCCGGCAGGTACCATTCTTGCTTCGAATACATCTTCTATATCAATTACAAAAATAGCATCTGTCACCAACAGGCCGGACAAAGTTATAGGTATGCACTTCATGAACCCGGTACCGGTGATGAAGCTTGTAGAGGTGATTCGTGGTTATGCTACAAGTGATGAAGTAACAGAAACCATTATGACACTTTCTCTTGCACTTGGTAAGTCGCCGGTAGAAGTAAATGATTACCCGGGTTTTGTAGCTAACCGTATCCTTATGCCGATGATCAATGAAGCTATATACACACTGTACGAAGGCGTAGCAGGTGTAGAAGAAATAGATACCGTCATGCGACTTGGCATGGCACACCCGATGGGGCCTCTACATCTTGCTGATTTTATCGGACTGGATGTGTGTCTTGCAATATTACAAGTAATGCACAATGGCTTTGGCAATCCAAAGTATGCACCATGTCCGTTATTGGTAAATATGGTGACAGCTAAAAAACTTGGCGTTAAGACAGGAGAAGGATTCTATGTCCATACCGCAGGTTCGAAGGATCTTATGGTATCTCCTAATTTTAAAAAATAAGTCAGGCTCATTTACCCAAAATCTTTAAAATCATCTATCTCACGTCTATCTTTCTTAGTAGGGCGACCTGTACCTTTTTCGCGGAATTCTCCTTTTTTACCAGCCAGATACCAGCTTTCAAACTTCTGTAGTTCTTCTGCCGGGGTTAGGTCTTTGTAGCAAGTAGCAGCTATCTGAGCATTGACACGTTTATCGATGATTTCGAGCACCTGGTATTGAAAATCGAAGCCGTTTTTCCTTACTGTATAAACATCACCGGTCTTTACATGGTAAGACGCCTTTATGTGTTCTTTATTAATTGATACTTTACCTGACCGTATATTATCAGTTGATATAGAACGTGTTTTAAATATTCGTACGGCCCACAGCCATTTGTCAATCCTTACTTTCGCTTCACTCATCAATTCTTTATGTGGGGCAGTTTTGGATTAAGTGCCTTCAACGAATCATGTATGGTTGAAGCAATAAAATAGTCGCGATACCATCGCTTGTCACATGGTACTATATGCCAAGGCAATTCTGATCGGTTGATGACATCTTCGTAAGCATCCATGTATTTATCATAGAGTTTTGCTTCCTCCCAGTCGGCAGGATTGTGTTTCCAGTTCTTTTTCGGTATATCTATTCTCTCCTGAAGTTTTTCGAGCTGTTTTTCCTGAGAAATATGTAGGAAAAATTTAAGGACAAGTGTATCATTGTCTTTATGTAGTAATTTTTCAAATGCATTGATGGCATTCATACGCACAGCAACCCGATCTTCATCTATCCAGTTATGAACACGTTGGATGAGCACATCTTCGTAGTGAGACCTGTTGAATATCATAAACATTCCTTTGGCTGGCGTCATTTTGTGTACTCTCCACAGAAAGTCATGCGCACTTTCATCATCTGTAGGTTTTTTGAACGAATAGCTATCAGTGCCAGCTATACCACATTCTCCGAGAACATGCCGAGTAGTGCCATCTTTGCCACTGGCATCCAAACCCTGGAAGATTATAAGTACAGAGGATTTTTTTTCTGCATAAATGATACGCTGAAGCTCACCTATCTTCTTTGCGAGTGATTCGGTTTTGGATTTGCACTTATCCTTGTCAAGGTCAGAAGGTGGTTTGGTCGAGATTTTATTTATTTTTATCATAGCTTAAACAGACATTTTACTTCGTTTCAACAAATAACTTTGTAATATGGGTTTGAACCCTTCATTGATGTCAGCTTCTACAAGATCTATTTTGAATTGCATACATTTCAACTTTAGCTGATGAAGGTATTTCTGCATATTTTCTTTATAAAATGATTTTACTTCATTGGACTGTAGTTTAATTTTTTCTCCTGTTTCAAGATCTACAAACAGATAGGGTCGGTTTTCGTATTCAAATTCTAATTCTTTACTTTTGTCACTAACGTGAAACAAAACTACTTCATGTTTGGCATATTTGAGGTGTTGTAGAGCAGAGAATAATTCATCGGCCTCAGAAATATTTTCAAACATGTCACTAAAGATTATAACAAGGGAACGTTTATGGATACTATCGGCTACCTGGTGCAATGTCGCAGCTGCTGAAGTTGATTTTCCGTGTTTGCCTTCTTGCAGGAGTTTTTCAAGATAAGACAACAGCAGTTGATAATGCTGGCCGGATGATTTGTCGGCAGTATGTGTACGTATTTCGCTGTCAAAAATTGTAAGACCAAAAGCATCCCGTTGTCTTTTCAACAAATTCATCAAAGCTGCTGTGGCTAGAATCGAAAAACGCATTTTATCCAAATCTCCTTGTTTTTCCTTTGTCGGAAAATACATGGATGAAGATGCATCCAATACGATATGGCATCTAAGGTTTGTTTCTTCTTCAAATTTTTTACTAAACAATTTATCTGTACGTGCAAATACTTTCCAGTCTATGTTTTTGGTACTTTCACCTTGGTTGTATATACGATGTTCTGCGAACTCAACCGAAAACCCATGAAATGGACTTTTGTGCAACCCAATTATAAAACCTTCTACCACCTGATTGGCTAAGAGTTCGAGGTTAGAAAATTCACGGATTTGTTGGTTGTCGAAAAATTTGTTCATATTCCGTAGTTTGGATTGAATGATTATCTAACGCAAAAAGAAGTAAATTGTGTACAAAAAAACCCTGCCGATTTGACAGGGTTTTTCTTTGGAAGTTGTATATGCAGTTGATTAGTTCAACAATGCTTCAAGTTTTTGAACCATTGCCTGCTTGGTAGTGACACCAACCTGCTTATCAACCACTTCACCATTTTTTATAAAAAGGATAGTAGGAATACTTCTGATGCCATATTTCATTGAAACATTCGGGTTGTCATCAACATTAAGTTTACCTATGGTTGCTTTTCCGTCGTAATCTTTTGAAAGGTCTTCAATGATAGGGGTTATCATTCGGCAAGGTCCGCACCACTCTGCCCAAAAATCCACAACTGAAACACCACCGTTAAGTGCAGAGTCCTGAAAATTGTCGTCAGTAAATTCGAAAGCCATATCTTTTGTTTTTTTATTTAATGAATAGGGTTTTACATATAACTATCAATAATTAATGAACATACAAAAATAATAAAAGTTCCGATGATTAAAATAATTTGACCAAATTAACGATTTATTAATAAATTTTTAAGCAATCAGTTCTTGAATAGCAAATTAATTACTTTATTATTTATCATTTTTACTGTTATCTTTCTGCGCCAGTTCCCGCAATTTATTGAAAGGTATTACAGCGATTCTATCTTTCTTGTCATAGCAGGTAGTCTTCAGTCCATAAGTTCGGTATTACGGTTTCCACTTTTTTTTCTGGTTTTAGCAATCATACTTTATTACCTGCTCAACCCACAATTTTACAAAAAGCCGGGCACGATGGTTCACATAATTTCCTGGTGTAGCTATATCATAGCATTCTTTTCTCTTTCATGGGGATTGAACTACGCACGTACAGACATTTCAGAAAAATTATCATTTAATCCTATCAATTTGCAAGACACTGTTTTGTCAAGACTTCTAACAGAAGCCA
>JAIBCG010000090.1 GCA_019694295.1 Saprospiraceae bacterium | reverse complement strand
GTGGAAAATATACAGTTACACTCCAACGCATAGGCAAAGTACCGATGCCACTTGATGTAATTGTTACCTACACCGACAATACCAGTGAATGCTACAACATACCTTTGGTATTGATGCGGGGCTCGAAAGAAAATGATACAAAAGTTGAGCCCTACACTGTGTTGAAAGCCTGGCAATGGCCGGATACTGAGTATTCTTTTCAGTTTAATATGACCAAGAAGATCAAGAAAATCGAGATTGACCCTTCAGCACGGATGGCTGATGTCAATAAGGATAACAACGTATTCATAGCTGAATAGAAAAGTAGTCAAGATACATTTGTGTAGCCTATTTTCCTTGTAAGAATCTCAAAAGTTTTTCTACAGCAATAGCCCTGTGCGAAATTTGGTTTTTCACTTCCGCAGGCAGCTCGCCAAAACTTTGGTCGTAACCATCCGGTATGAATATCGGGTCGTATCCAAATCCTGCATTGCCGCTTGGCTGGTATGCTATTCTCCCATTGACTGTACCTTCGAAATAATAGATTTGCTTATCGAACGTCAGCGCAATGATCGTCTTGAATCTTGCATTTCGGTTTGTATGACCTTCGAGGTTTTTGAGTAACAGATTGATATTGTCAGCATGCGAACGTTGTGTGCCGGCATATCTGGCAGAATATACACCTGGGGCACCATTCAGAGCATCTACCTCCAGACCTGTATCTTCGGCAAAACAAGGCAATCCAAATTTTTCGGTGATGAAGAGGGCTTTTTGTCGGGCATTATCTTCGAATGTATCACCATCCTCAGCAAGTTCTTCATGAAAGTCAAGCTCTTCAAGACTGAGGATTTGATTCTGTTCATGAAGGATCTGCCTCACTTCATTCAACTTATTCATATTGCCTGTGGCAAAAATAATCTTTTTCATACGATGTTGAATAATTCTTTCAGGCTCTGCCATAGAGCTGATTTCAAAGTTTTGTCCGGTTGAATGATTGATAATGAATCAGCAATGATAAATGATTTTTCTCTTAGTAGGAATGGTTTGTATTTTCTAAAATTTGTAGGGAAGCCAAGTTCTTCATTCGTAAAGCCAAAGAAAATAATTGATTCACATAACTCATTTTCAAAAAAAACGCCTAATCGTAGTAATACATTTTCAGATAATTCAATGATTCTATAATCATCGCCATTTATTTTGGTAGCCTTGATAATGTCTTGTAAAAATCCGATATAGGGCGTGTCCTCGCTTTTGTACACGAAAAAAAATCGTCGGTCAGGCATTTGGTTGGCAAACTGGTTGTTCCTGGTAAAAATATCAAAATCATTAAACAAGGCCAAATACGAAATATTATTTTGTTTAAGCATCAAAAATGGGTTTCAAAAAAAATTTTTATAAATTATTTATCAAAAAAGAGAAATATATTGTAAAAATAATCTAATTTTGTTAAAAATCACTAAAATGAGGACACCAATCGCGATTGAACTAACCAAAACATCAAAACTCTCATCTGTTGATTTTAACAACATACCATTTGGCAGAGTTTTTTCAGACCACATGTATGTTGCGGACTACAACGGAAAAGAATGGATAAATCCAAGAATTGTACCATTTGGCCATTTCATGATTCATCCAGCCAACCTCGCACTCCATTACGGACAATCCATCTTTGAAGGAATGAAGGCAGCCAAGCAACACGACGGCAAACCAGTACTCATCAGGCCAGAAATGCACTCAAGACGTCTGAATGCATCTGCAGTTAGAATGTGTATGCCTGAGTTTCCTGAAGATATGTTTCTGGATGCACTACACACATTGCTTGCCATTGATAGAGAATGGATACCAACTGCAGAAGGAAGTGCACTTTACATCCGCCCATATATGTTTGCTACAGGTGAATATATCGGCGTACAGGCATCTGATGTTTACAGAATGATAATTTTTTCAGGTCCGGTAGGGCCTTATTATAACAAACCGGTTAAACTACTTGCCGAAGAGAAATACGTACGTGCAGCCAGAGGTGGAGTAGGAGAGGCAAAGACTTCAGGAAATTACGCAGCATCTCTGTTGCCTGCCAAATTAGCAAAAGAAAAAGGATTTGATCAGGTACTTTGGCTCGATGCCCAAGAATTTAA
Source organism: Saprospiraceae bacterium (assembly GCA_019694295.1). Classification (GTDB taxonomy): domain Bacteria; phylum Bacteroidota; class Bacteroidia; order Chitinophagales; family Saprospiraceae; genus JAEUUM01. The sequence continues at coordinate 7,964 of JAIBCG010000090.1, read as the reverse complement.
ATACGTGCAGGAAGTAGGTACAATGAATATCTTCTTCGTTATCGGTGACAAAATAGTGACTCCTTCGACAGATGGAGCAATATTGCGAGGTATAACTCGTGAGTCAATCATTGATTTGCTCAAAGATCAAGGATATGAAGTAGAAAAGCGTCCGGTAAGCATCGAAGAACTTGTAGAAGCATATCACAACGGCTCATTCAAAGAAGCATTCGGAACGGGCACTGCTGCATGGGTAGCTCATGTGGCTGAGATTCAGTACAAAGACACAAAAATGATACTGCCGCCCGTTGAAGAAAGAAAAATCGGCCAGTTGGCTTATGATCTGCTGAAAGGTGTACGCTTAGGAACATTACCTGACAAACACAATTGGGTAGTACCTGTAAGAGAACTCCAGATTCCGGTCTGAAAGTAGATTGACTATTTGGGTTTGTTGCCGAGAATTTCGTCTATGCGTAGCATGATTTCTTCGGTTAGCAATGGCAATACTGCAGTAGCAGTAAGCGTCTCCTCAAGTTGAGCTATTTTGCTAGCGCCTAATATAACAGTCGATACATTCGGATTTTTCAGACACCAAGCTATTGATAACCGGGCAAGTGAAATACCTGTTTCTTTTGCGAGTATGTCCAACTGTCTGATGATGTTAAGTTTTGCTTCTGTAAGGGCTTTTTCTTTAAGACGACCCACAGTTTCGAGGCTCATTCTGGTATTTTGCGGAAATTCGTCCAGATATTTTCCGGTGAGGATACCTGATGCCAACGGACTCCAGATGGTGGTACCCAATCCGACGGTATGGTATATTTTTGAAAATTCTGATTCGACCTTATCTCTTCTGAACATATTATATTCTGGTTGTTCTACTACCGGGCCAATGAGATGATTTTGGCGGGCTATCATCTGTGCTTCCATGATTTCCATGGCTGACCATTCCGAAGTGCCCCAGTAAAGTATTTTACCTTGCTCGATGAGGTGCGTCATGGTGAAAACAATTTCTTCCATAGGTACGTTGCGATCTGGCCTATGGCAAAAATACAAGTCGAGATACTCTGCCTGAAGTCTTTTGAGTGCGGCATTGCACGCTTCTCTTATGTGTTTTCTACTCAGACCAGTCTGATTTGGCTTTTTGTTGCCATCACCAAAATATACTTTACTGCTTACCAAAAATGATGAACGGTCCCAGCCGGATGCTTTTAGAATATTGCCCATTACTATCTCCGACTTACCATTGGCATATATTTCGGCATTATCAAAAAAATTGACACCATGATCGTATGCCTTATGCATAAGTTCTGCGGCTGTTTTGTCACTTATCTGATTGCCAAATGTTACCCATGAGCCAAGTGAAAGTGCACTAACCTGCACACCAGATTTACCTAAATAATTATAAATCAAAATTTTCGCTTTTGATGAAAGAAATAGTTCGTACAGAGTAAATCACCTTAAAGGGATAAACCTGTTAAAATACAAAACCCAGACTAACAGAAATAGTTCTGTTCTTACCCGGCTGATTTTTAAAATAATCATTTAAGTAGTATTCATACTTGGCACCTATATGCAGGAAAAGCAAATCAATACCTACACCTCCGTTTACACCAAATTGAAAACGATTAAATTCGGAAGGGTTGAGATCAAATTTTTCAACGGACTTGATTCCAATGATGTAATTGGGTAAGATACCGCCATGAATATATATACGCATCAAGGCCTGATCCTTTCCGGTAAGATATATTCCACCATTAATGGGCAAACTGATGGATTGGATGGTAGTAGAACCAGTGATATCCTGGATGCCACCATTTGTCTTTATTTCTTTTTTAAGGTCAACCGAGGTGACAATGTAATGCAGACCAGGATTTAGGAAAAACAATTCGCTCCCTTTTCGAATATCCAAACCTACCTGCCAGCCAACTCTCGAATTAAGCGACGAGGTATCTTTAAACTTGCCGTCGATAGCAGAAATGTGCAACCCGACTTTAGGATTAAAGCTTGTCTGAGCCGAAGAAGTAGTGTAAAAGAACAATGCCGTTAAACAAAGTAACACTACGGATTTAAAATTTATTATTGTTTTCATTAAACCAAATTTGAAAGCTGACGTAAAATTAACCAAATAACGTTTGAGACCTTGATTTTGCATACTTTAAAACAAGATATTAAGAAAATTTTATGAAAAAATTATTTGTATTAACACTGATTATTACCTCATTTGTGGCCTGTAAACAGGAAAGAAAAGAACTTATTGCCAAAAAATGGGTATATGATACCGATGAAATGTACAAGGTGACCAGCAAAAATCTTGAAAAACTTGAAGCACGTGACAAGGTACTAGAAGGGTACAAGACAGCATACCTTGACCGTTATCGTGATGTTTCATATACGCTTGATAAAACAGGTAAACTTGTGTGGCAAGACAAAGGTGTCATAAGAAATGGCCAATGGGGTCTCGCAGATAATGACAGCACACTGATACTTGACGCAGATACTGTTCAAACTTCCTTCAAAATCCTTAAATTGACGTCTAGCCAGATGATTTTTCAGGATAATGTTGTTAACACAAGTCCACAGTTTGAGTTGAGCAAGCCAATTCTAAAGTCTGTAAAATAGCTGGAATCTGCAATGGGTCACAATTTTCAAGAAAGGAGAATTCATAATTTCCTAATTCAGTTGTGTTCATTATAAATTTGTCTTAAAATTCGTTCAGAACATGTTAAAATTAACTTAACACTAGGCCGTTTGATTGGATTTATATTCAAAATGTCGCAATTTTGTAGCGTGGAATTGAGAAAGAAAATATTAAGTGCAATTTTGATGCTGTTGATGCTTACCACCAACGTGGTCGTAAGTATTGATTCTATTTATTGCTATTGTTTCAAAACTACCACATTCCAGATTACCGGTTTTGAAGAGGAAGAATGTGCCCCTGAGTCGGAAATGGCATGTACGGACAATACTTGCTGTAGTTCTTCAATAGAAAAGCTTCCATGCAAAGAAACCAAGCAAATAATTGTAGCCAATCAGGAAGATTTTACCAGCAACATTTCACAATTACAACTAAAAAAATCTTTCGATTCTTTTGTTATTCCGAGGCATACGGTCATTTTACCTATCATTGATGCCGATCATTTTGCCTATGCAAATACTTTTAATTTCCAACCGCCCGTAACTAAACACTCCAGGGCGTTTCTACAGATATTCCTGTGTTAGAATAATGTTGTTTTAATTTTTTGTATCTATTTTTTCAAATTTTTAAAATTAACATTATGAAATATTTTATTGGCAGCATCATGCTGTTATGTACAGTTATATCAGGATATTCGCAAACCTTAAAAGGAACTCTTCAATCTTATTCAGGTGATAAAATCGATCATGCTGAGATAAAATGGCTCGGTGATGTGATAGGGACATACACCGAAGAAGACGGCACCTATGAACTAGAACGCTCAAAGGTATCGGACAAGCTTCTCATTTCTGCTATTGGATTTTATAGCGACACAGTCGAAGTCGAAGCAGGTTTGACACAGTTTGATATCAAGATGACGCCTATCAGACAATTGACGGAAGTGACAGTCTCTTCAAAAAGACAAGATAGTTATGTGAGCACACTCCAAACCAAAAACGTCGAAACGCTGACAGCACATGAACTGAAAAATGCTCCTTGCTGTAGCCTTTCAGAAAGCTTTGAGACCAATGCCACAGTTGATGTCGTACAAACAGACGCAGTGACCGGCACAAAGGAAATTCAGATGCTCGGACTGAAAGGGATTTATACACAGGTATTGCTAGAAAACAAACCGGATTTTGGTGGTATCGGTAGTGCCTATGCCATTGATTTTGTTCCAGGTACGTGGATTGACGCAATTCAGATTTCAAAAGGAGCTTCAACAGTAGTAAACGGATACCAATCAATAACCGGACAAATTAACGTTGAACTAATTAAACCAAACAAAGGAAAACCATTGTACATCAATGCATACGGTAACCATGAAGGAAGGTATGAAGCAAATGTCGTGCTGAATAAAAAATATAAATCGCCTTGGAGTCAGGGTTTGTTGATGCATGCTTCCGGGCAGCAAAACAGATCGGACCACGACCATGACAGTTTTATAGAAAATGTACTTCGTTCTACCTACAGCGGTGTGTACAGGTTATTCTATACGGGTGATATATGGGATGTACAGTTAAATTTTACCGGAGCATACGATGACAGAAAATCAGGCCAGTATGCACATAAACACATTCTCGATGATTCAGAAGGTTTGTACCACATCAATCAAACAAATAAAAGATTTGAAGTTTTTGGTAAAGCTGCTTTTCTTGGTATGAAAGGTGAGAAAGAATCATTTGGATTTCAATGGCACGCCATACATCATGATCTAAATAATTTTATTGGTTACCGTTCGCTCCTTGCTAATGAAACCGACCTCCTGGCAAATTTATTATACAAAAACCGTATTGGTAACAACAATAATACTATAGAATTTGGATTGAACGGGCAGATTGACAACATCAAGCAAAACTATGAAAATATGCCTCTCAACTACAATGACCGTACCGCCGGATTGCATGCAGAGTACGCTTATTCTAACAAAGATGCACACAGTACGGCTTCTGCGTTTATGAAAAATTTCGGAATTGTGGCAGGTATCCGACTTGACAATCATTCTCAGCAAGGTTGGTTTGTAGTACCAAGAGTCAATGTGAAATATAACTTTACAGATGAAACCATTCTGCGGTTTTCGGCTGGCAGAGGACTCAGACGTGCATTGCCTTTTACCGATTATATTAACAGGATGGCAAACAACAGGACATGGGTCGTACAAGCTAACCTTCCACTTGAAGACGCATGGAACATAGGTGGAAATTTCACTCAAAGTTTTACATTGAAGGAACGAAACGGTCAGATAGCATTGGATGCATATCAGGTATTGTTTAACCAACAGGTGATTATTGACATGGATGAAAGTGCAAAAAATGTGTACATCTACGCTTTGGACGGAAAATCACAGTCAACCACCATTCAGGTGTCGGGTCAATACGAAATATTTGCCGGTATGAACTTGAAGGCTGCTTATAAATATTCGGGCGTTAAGCTTGATTATTTGGAAGGATACCGAGATGCAGTTTTTGTACCAAAAGACAGATGGTTATTTACTGCAGCCTACAAGACTCCGAATCAGAAATGGATGTTCAACCTACTTGCTAATTATACAGGCAAGATGCGATTACCTGATACAGATGGCATCCCTGAAAGTGTTCTTGGCTTAAATAAAGAAGAATCAAATCCATTCTGGAGGTTCGATTTCCAGACCACGTATTTTGCAAAGAATTTTGAAATATATTCAGGTATAGAGAACTTTATGGATTACAGACAAAAGTCGCCAATACTTGATCATCACAATCCTTTTGGCGAATACTTTGATGCAGGTCGAGTGTATGCACCACTTAACGGACGTATGTTTAGTCTTGGCGTTAGATACTGGCTGGATTCTCCACAGACAAAATAAATATTGACTTCATAATTAATTTAAAGCCCTGCTTAATCCAAAGCAGGGCTTTTTTGCAATGTTACGAATACCTGATTTATTAACCCAGATAACGCATTAGGAATTTAAACGAAAATGTTTTGAAATGGATTTGAAGTAATAATTATTTGCAATAAAGAGTCTGATGCATAATCCGGGTTTAACATACACCAGCTGAATCTCAGGAGAATACGGTTTTTCTTCAATCAAAAAAAAGCACCAGCCCTGTGAGCTGATGCCTTCATACTTTAAGAATAATATTTTCAGAATTACATCATTCCGCCCATACCACCACCTGGAGGCATGTGGCTATGCGGAGCTTCTGCTTCTTTCTTTTCGCTTATGACACATTCGGTAGTAAGAATCATACCTGCAATGGATGCAGCATTTTCAAGAGCAACCCTGGCTACTTTCATTGGGTCAATAACACCTGCGGCTTTCAGGTCTTCGTATTTTTCAGTTCTTGCATTAAATCCGTGCGACCCTCTGCTGTTTTTAACTCTGTTCAAGACGACGCTGCCTTCAAGACCCGCATTTTCTGCAATGACACGAAGAGGAGTTTCGAGTGCTTTCTTAACGATAGCCACACCTATGTTCTGATCTTCGTTTTCGCCTTTCACCTTATCGAGTGCACTCATTGCTCTGATGAAGCTTACACCACCGCCTACTACGATACCTTCTTCGACAGCAGCTCTTGTGGCATGAAGTGCGTCATCAACTCGATCCTTTTTCTCCTTCATTTCTACTTCAGTAGCAGCACCTACATATAATACAGCTACACCGCCTGCGAGCTTGGCAAGCCTTTCCTGGAGCTTTTCGCGATCATAGTCAGATGTAGTTTTTTCAATCTGTTGTTTGATTTGGTTGATTCTTGATTTGATATCATCCTGGCTACCTTTACCGTCAACAATCGTAGTATTGTCTTTATCGACAGTGATTCTGTTGCAAGAGCCAAGGTGTGACAACTCGGTATTCTCGAGTTTATAACCTTGTTCCTCAGAGATTACAGTACCACCGGTAAGTATGGCGATGTCTTCAAGCATTGCTTTTCTTCTGTCGCCAAAACCCGGAGCCTTTACAGCTACAACCTTTAAGCCAGCCCGAAGCCTGTTCACTACAAGTACTCCCAAAGCCTGGCTTTCTATATCTTCAGCAATGATAAGCAGTGACCTTCCTGCGCCGATTACTTTCTCGAGAATCGGAACGAGGTCCTGCATGTTCGAGATTTTCTTATCGTGAATGAGAATATAAGGGTTCTCGTATTCAGCTACCATTTCTTCAGCATTGGTAACGAAATACGGAGACAAATAACCTCTGTCGAACTGCATACCCATAACTTCCTCAACATAAGTATCCGTACCTTTAGCTTCTTCAACTGTGATGACACCTTCTGTAGAAACCCTTTTCATGGCATCAGCAATGAGTGTACCGATTTCTTCATCGTTATTAGCAGAAATGGAGGCTACCTGCTTGATTTTTTCGAAATCACTTCCTATTACTTCAGCCTGTTCTTTTAGTTGACTGATGACAGCTTTGGTTGCTTTATCTATACCACGTTTGATTTCGATAGGGTTTGCGCCGGCTGTTACGTTCTTCATACCGGTGTTTACGATAGCCTGGGCAAGTACAGTAGCAGTAGTCGTACCATCTCCGGCTATATCTGCTGTTTTTGAAGCAACTTCTTTGACCATTTGAGCGCCCATGTTCTGTACAGCATCTTCCAGTTCTATTTCCTTAGCCACTGAGACACCATCTTTGGTAACAGTTGGGGCACCAAAAGATCTCTGGATAACGACATTTCTTCCTTTCGGGCCAAGTGTAACTTTTACTGCATTAGCAAGTGCGTCAACACCACTTTTTAGTTTTTCTCTTGCTTCTGTATTGAAGCTGATCTCTTTGTTTGCCATATTTTATTTGTGTTTAAATATTTAAAGAATTACCAGAATATCATCTTCTCTCATGATAAGATATTCATGGCCTTCGAAATTAAGCTCCTGGCCGGCATATTTGCCATATAGAACAATATCACCCACCTGAACAGTCATCAGATTACCGTCTTTGCCGGGGCCTACTGCTACCACTTCTCCACGCTGTGGTTTTTCTTTTGCTGTGTCCGGAATGATAATGCCTCCTTTAGTTTTTTCTTCTGCTGCGGCAGGTCGTACCACAACTCTGTCATTAATTGGTTTCATAAATAATATTTTAGTTTACAGATTAATTATTGTTTACAAATGGTAAATACTACCCATGTATTATCATTAAATGTGCCACACATACAAAACTGTCAAAATTTCTGAACTTGCTTGTATCTATGGCAGTATTGCTTGATTTTTCTTTCAATGTTTCTGAAAAAATGGCAGAATTGATTTTTACTTGAAGCATTTTTTGGTAAAAATAAAAGAAGTAGCATTTTACTATCAAAAAAACAAAAGCCCGATATATGCTACC
>JAIBCG010000089.1 GCA_019694295.1 Saprospiraceae bacterium | reverse complement strand
ATGCTCCCAGTCCCAAGGTTCATTCAGATGCCAGTTATTGGTTTGGCCCCAGTCCATAAACCTGACTGATTTGAACATCTTTACCTTTTCTAACCAAATCGGGTTAAAAGGCTGGGTTTTATAGGTAGTAAGGTAATCGTTCTTTACAATCCTGATATTGCGGATCGGATCGTTTATGTCAGAACTTTCGATGCGTACTTCAAAAACATTTCCGATAGGGTTGACTATCTCAAAGCTATAAGTACTGTCTGTAGGATGCAAGACATTAACACCTGCGCCCCAGAAAAGCAGTTCGCCTGTACCTTCATGTATCAGAGTGTAGCTACCTGGTTCCCAACCACTTGTACTACCCCAAATAGTAGCGACAGCCTGTGGATAATCCATAGCTGGTATAGTCTGTGGAATGTGTGTCGGGTAACCATCAGGGCGAAACGAAAGTTGTCCTTTAACACCGGTATCAAATGGGCCTCCGTTGGGGTTGCCTACATCTTTTGTGTACCACGTACGGGCCGATCGCATCATATCAACAAAAGGTTGCTCAGAGCCCCAGTCACTCAGCCCCGAAAGGTTGGTTCCGAATCTCAGCTTGCATGAGTCAGGTAACTGTGCCAATACTGACACACCAAGACAGAAAATAATCTGGAGAACGAGAATGCTTCGTTTCATAACTTAAACGTATTAACCAATAAATAATTAACCTTCATTAGAATTGTACAAAATAGATGACCTAAAGATACAATTGGTTGTCTGTAAGAAAAAAATTTCCGACACCATCAAAATTTGATCTGAGCTCTGATAGTCATCCTGTCATCCTTCAAGTCAGTTTCGTAACCAGGCAGTAGGGTAGATTCATTTCTCACAAATTCATAGTAGCCTGTTAATTTCGCATGTTTGTTTAAATGTATTGTTAACCCTAAACCATAAGTATCATATCGAATATCTCCTTTATTGGTATTGGTTCCGACTACGCCAATTTCTTTGCCGGCAATAACCGAATTTTGATCAAACCAATCATATTTTGCTACCAGTTGCAAAGGCAATCTGCCAATATCCTGAACAAAATAAAAATAAGCACCTGTAAATTTTCTATGGTATATATCTTCAGCTGGAATTTCTTCAGCACTCCGGCTGTTGTTTGCAGTACCGGCTTGTCCACCCATACAGTATTCTGCTCTAAGGGTAGTCTTGCCGGCATTCCCCAGATTCACTGAAAACTGAACATCTGCACCAGTATAATTTCGCTTCGCAATACGGTAATAATCAGCTGTATCCGGCGAATATTGGAATCGCTTCATATTTTCCTCAAAAATAAAATCCTTAACCTTACCAATCGTATAGCCACCATGATAATTAGACAAACCAAGACCGAGATTAATGTTGTTGTTTTTAAAATTCCTGTTAAATGAAAGACGTTCCAGAAAATCTTTATTCCGGTCAAATTCCGGTGTAACATTTGCTGAACCGTTCAATACAGCCACATCAAGCTCAAGTCCATTAAACGCTGATTTTTCGGGAGCCTTAACATTCAGGCATAATCCCAGGTCTCGCTCGCCAGGGAATAAGGTTTGGTTAATGAAAGCACGTTCGGGCGATTCTCTGTTTGATGAAGAATATTTCACCTCATACCCAAACGGCAAGGAAAGGACACCCAGACTGACAGAAAATACATTAAGCCAAGGTTCTCTGAATTCGATATAGGTGTCTCGAAGTGAGAATTTTCTCTCCGTAAAATCGGGATTCACAACAAGCGTTACATGATTGAATTCATAGGTAAATTTGATTCTGCCACGTCTTATCATAAACCGACTATCGGGTTCATTTCCCTGTATATATCTATATTGAATCTGTGCGTATCCGGATATCTTCAATTTATCAGCCTTAAGTCCGCTGTTTGACCCTTGGTTGGCATTCGTTTCCTGTGCATCAATATTGAGTGTCTGAAGTAAACCTAGTATCAGTAAAATGAAAAATCGCAGTCTAAATGTATGACTCATAATATCTTAAATTATTATACTTATACCGAAATCATGGTTTGTACCTTGCAAATATCGTTTTATTCTTAACTATCTTAATTCTAAATCAGCTAATATTTTAAATTTTAGCATGTTACTTAATTTTGGTAAAAAATTTTATCCGGTTCTTATGGAATTTGTATGCTCACTGCGTCAATGTTACAGAAAGGGAAACAATATATGATGTACGCACCAAACCTTACCATCAAATCGCTTGCAGAAGATGACCGGCCGCGTGAAAAGATGATGTTGAAAGGCAGATCCGCATTGTCTGACTCAGAATTAATGGCTATATTAATCGCTACAGGCACCAAAAATGAAAGTGCTTTAATGCTTGCTCAAAGATTACTTGCCGCATCCAACAACCGCCTGGATGAACTGGGTAAACTCAGTATTCAGGAACTTAAGAAATTCAAGGGAATAGGAGAAGCAAAAGCAATAACTCTGCTGGCAGCACTTGAACTAGGTAGAAGACGACAATCTTCAACAAGGGAAGAAAACAAACCGATCAAAAACTCGGCTGATGCCTATCACATATTCAAGCAACACCTTACCGACCTGAAGGTGGAAGAATTCTGGGCTCTCTACCTGAACAGAGCAAACAAAAATGTTGCTACCAAACGGATTTCAACAGGAGGCATGACAGGTACAGTCGTTGATACTAGAATAATTTTCAAAGATGCACTCGACCACGGTGCCACAAGTATGATTTTAGCTCACAACCACCCTTCAGGCCAACTCAGACCAAGCCAGTCTGACATTGATCTGACCAAAAAGCTCGTTGCTGCAGGCAAAATCATGGATGTGCATGTTGTTGATCATGTCATCGTATGCAATTCGGACTATTTCAGTTTTGCAGATCAGGGCTTGCTTTAGCATTTTCTACTACATGGAATGACACATTTTGGTAATATTCAAACAGACTTCTGTCTTACGATTTTAAGTAAAAACTTAAACAAAACTTACTGTTTAAAGAAAAAATTTTTAACTTTGCTAACCTGAAGATCATTCCAAACGTAGAACTCATAAAACAAAGAAATTATGCTTATCCAACTATCTGAGGAACACCTCGCCGTACAACAAGCTGCACGAGAATTTGCACAAAAAGAACTCAAACCTGGTGTCATAGAGCGAGACTCTAAAATGATTTACCCTAAAGAACAGGTGAAAATGATGGGCGAACTCGGTTTCCTCGGTATGATGGTATCACCTAAATACAACGGAGGTGGTATGGATACTTTGTCCTACGTGCTCGCAATGGAAGAGATTTCAAAAGTAGATAACTCATGTTCGGTTATCATGTCCGTCAATAACTCTTTGGTCTGTTGGGGTCTGGAAACCTTTGGCACTGAAGACCAAAAAATGAAATACCTGACCAAATTAGCTACCGGTGAGTGGATTGGAGCATTCTGTCTTTCAGAACCGGAAGCAGGTAGTGACGCTACTTCTCAAAGGACAACAGCTGTCGATATGGGCGACCATTACCTTCTCAACGGTACCAAAAACTGGATTACCAACGGGGGCACTTCCAATGTCCACCTCGTAATGGCTCAAACGCATCCTGAACTCGGCCCCAAAGGTATCAACGCACTCATCGTCGAAACAAGCTGGCCGGGTGTTACCATTGGTGCTAAAGAGGATAAACTCGGCATCCGCTCTTCAGATACACATACCATCATGTACACCGACGTCAAAGTACCAAAAGAAAACAGAATCGGAGACGATGGTTTCGGTTTTACTTTTGCTATGAAAACCCTCGCCGGTGGTCGTATTGGTATCGCTTCACAAGCTCTTGGTATAGCAGGCGGAGCTTACGAATTGGCAGTTGCATATTCTAAAGAAAGGGCAGCATTCGGCAAACCAATCAGCCAGCACCAAGCTATTGCATTCAAACTGGCCGATATGGCTACAAAGGTAGAAGCAGCAAAACTACTTGTTTACAAATCAGCTCTCATGAAAGACCAGCACCTCGACTATGGCATGGCAAGCAGTATGGCAAAAGTATTCGCCTCTGAAGCAGCTATGAGTATTTCGGTTGAAGCTGTACAAGTACACGGAGGCTATGGCTATGTGAAAGAATACCACGTAGAACGACTCATGCGCGATGCCAAAATAACGCAGATATACGAAGGAACGAGCGAAGTACAACGCATTGTAATTTCACGCGAAGTACTCAAAGGGAAACTTTATAGCTAATCCAATTGTTTCGTACCAAAAAAATATATGTTCAGATCTTTCAGGCTGTTTAAGCTTGCCGGCATTCCGGTTTACATTCACTGGACTTTCTTCCTACTGATAGCCTTTGTTATTTTTCAAAGTATATCCGCTTCCGAATCTATGATTCAGCTTGGGTTTGAGCTACTAGTATTGCTTTCGGTCTTTGCGTGTGTCACCATGCACGAATACGGCCATGCCCTTACTGCTAAGAGATACGGCGTGAGTACTCAAGACATTATCTTGTCACCCATAGGCGGTGTTGCCAGGCTCAATCACCTTCCCGAAAAACCTAAACATGAATTATTCGTAGCCATTGCAGGCCCGTTGGTGAATGTGGCAATTATACTGCTTATCTTGCTCACAGTATTTGTTTTCTATCCTGCTGACAGTTTCAATCCTGGTTTTGAATCCATTTCAGCGTCCAATTTTTTTGAAAATTACCTGTTCGTCCTGCAGTATATCAATGTAATGCTCGTATTGTTCAACCTCATACCGGCTTTCCCGATGGACGGTGGCAGGGTGCTTCGTTCATTGCTCGCCATGAAACTCGGCAGACTCAAAGCCACCCGGATTGCTGCATTTATCGGGCAGGGTATCGCTGTTATCTTTATCGTCTCGGCCATATTCAAATACCCAATACTTGGCAGACCGGTGAGTACCGTAGAACAGTTCACTCTTTCTATTATAGGCCTTTTTGTCTTTTCAATGGCAAGAGCAGAGCTCAATAGTGTCACTGCCGAAAATAAGGTCAACACCATCAAAGCTTCTGATCTGATGGTAAGACAATTTACACATTTATACAAAACAGACAGTACCGACTTCGCAGTTAGTCAGCACAATGCTGGTATTGAAAGAGACTTTCTGGTATTTACACCTGACAATCAAGTAATCGGTACACTCAATAATGAAATCATACAGTTCATTGCAAGCCGTGGTATCACTGGTTTGGTAGCATCTTATTATACTCCTATGCCCACAACACTCACACCCGACGAACCGCTGAAGTCAATAGCCGGCAAAACAAGTAATCTGCCAACACAACTGTTTCCTGTGTTAGAGAATGATAAGGTAGTAGGTGTAGTGTATAAAAGAGCTGTTGAACAACAGCTAAAAGAAATATTCCGAACCTAAAGATCCAGCTTCTTTTTCACAAGTTCTGTAACATCCTGTGATGGTAGAGTGTATAATATCGCCCCACCCGATTCATCAAAAATCATGTGATATTTGCCTTCCTTGCCAACCGCATCTACTGCTTCATCCACTTTTTTGAGCATCGGGCCCAATAATTCCTGGCGCTTCTTAAGTATTTCTTGCTGTATCTGTTGTTCGTAAGTCTGAAGGTTTTCCTGCATTTTGTGCAAGCCATCTTCACGATCTTTTGATTGCTTCGGATTTAAGATGCCTTCGCTGCTTTCCTTCAGGTAACTGTCGTAAGCCTTCCGAAATTCGGCTACCATAGTGTCTCCCTTGGCTACCAGACTTTTTTGTAATGCAGCCAACTGTTCGTCAGCAGCCTTTGCTTCGGGCATTGAAGCAAGCAGATTGCCGGAGTTCAAGTGTCCGAACTTATATTCCTGTGCATTCAAGTTCAATGTTGCACACAACATCATTGCCGCAAAGGCAAATTTAAATACGCTCATCTTTGTAGTTAAAAAAGTGTTCTTGTTATTTCTCCTCTTCTATTTTCTTGCGCTCGCTCTCACGCATACCTTGTTTTATCTCATTCTCGATGTTACTCTTGGCATCATTAAACTCCCGAATACCTTTTCCGAGCCCTCGTGCCAGCTCAGGTATTTTTTTGCCGCCGAACAAAAGAAGGATTACAAAAAGTATTACTACTACTTCCCATGATCCGAGATTAAATATTAATGGAAATGTTGTCATGTTATTGAATTTTTATTTTTTTAAACCTATCTCCCGAAGTCTTTCATCAAGATATTCTCCGGCAGTTATTGGTCCGTATTTTATAGAGTTATTATCTGAAATACAACTATCAAGACAATTAAGTTTCATCTCACTCACCGGATGTAGAAAAAACGGTATGGACAAACGTGGATTGTGCCATTCTTCTCTTGGTGGGTTTACCACTCGGTGTGTTGTGGACTTAAGCTTATTATTGGTATGCCGTTGAAGCATATCACCTACATTCACTACTATTTCATCACTTTCAGGCACTACTGCCAGCCATTCGTTGTCCATTGTCAACACCTGTAGGCCTCCTGCCGATGCTCCAACGAGCAATGTTATAAGATTAATGTCTTCATGCTGCTCGGCGCGGATGGCGGATGCCGGCTCCTGCGTGATAGGTGGATAATGTATTGACCTCAGTATTGAATTACCATTTCTTATGTAAGCGTCAAAATAATCCTTATCTAGATTCAGATATTCTGCTATCGCTCTTAGCAAGTGCCCACCTGCCTGCTCAAATGACCGGTATAATTGCATACCAGATTCTGTAAACTCAGGCTTTTCATTAATTTTCACATTTGATGGATATACACCACCTGCATCACTTTCAGGTTCTTGACCTATCTGAAAAAATTCCTTCAAATCAGCATGCTGTGACTGCTTGGCATGCTCCTTACCGAATGAAGTATAACCTCGTTGCCCGGCAAGTTCAGGTATTTCATACTTCCTCTTTATTTCCTCCGGAAGTGCAAAAAATGACTTCGATTCAGCATAAAATTTCTCAATCTGGTCTTTAGGAATCCCATGATTGATGACGCCTACAAAGCCGATTTCAGTAAAGGCCTTGCCCAATTGCTGAACGAAATCCTTCTTCTGCTCTTCTGTACCATTTACGTACTGTGACAAATCAACTAAAGGTATTGCTCTGTTTGCCATAACTAATAAATATTGACGTGCAAAGTTACAATAAAATATTCATTTAAATCTTAAACGACTTTTTTAACAAATAATTCTAATTTCTCCTTGGTTTATACTTCGACATCTCAAGAATCTTCTGTGCATCATTTTGCCTTAGCAAACCGTCCATCGTCATCCCCGGGTTATTCTTCATATAAGCCGCTATTATCCTTTCACCTATCCAGTTAGCTGTTTTGCCGGGTGCTTCAGCAGGCATTCCGGGTGCATTCGGGCTGTACTCGATATATTTTCTTATCTTCTGATAATCTTCATTGTACAACAGATTCTCACTTGTAAAGAATGCCCACATATTCGCTTCATTCTTCTTCATCCAGTCTAGCTGCTTCTTCGAATACTCATATACAACAGTGTCTGGTGTTTCAGGTAGTATTTTGTGTAGTATGTATAGCTTTTTGCCATTGTGTATCATGTAGTCTATCAGTCTGTTCCGCGCAGGGGCATCATCCACCCAATCTCCTACCAGTGCTGTCATAGCCTTCGATACCAAATGGTCTTTATTATAGGTGCGTGTCAGATAGCTCGAAAAATTTGGGTTTTCATAATTGATGCTCGCATAAGGATATTTCGAGCCAAGAAAAAAATCGAGCCCAACACCAAGGTCACCCTTTCCGTAAATAAATACGGCCAGACTGTATTCTGATATGAATGTGGTAATCACCGGCAATCTTTTTTTCGGAAAATAATGTTTTACATACTTGAATGAATTTTCAAACTGCTTCTCTATCGTACCAAAATCCCTGTAAACTATCTGGCAAGTATCGTACAACTTCCGCACTACCGGTGCCGCTACAAATCCTCTGATATATTGCTCTGGACCCTCGGGCGCAATCCGCTTGTCATAAGCTCCCAGCACATTCTTGAAATAAATATCTGCAAACTCCCCATACTTTGCACTCAAAGCTTTCAATCCCTGATCAAATTGGTTTGTATCTATACTGAAAAGATCTTTCTCAAATCGCCGTATATCCACATCTACTTTCACATTACTCACATCCGGTACTGGTTCTTTTGGCTCGGAACTGCACGAACTCAAGAAAAATCCGAAAATCAGAAGAATAGTTATCGAAAAAGCGTTATTTTTGTGCCCCATCTGAGTCTAAAACTTATAAATTGTTTAATACTTCAACTATTTGACAATAAATTGAATGCAAAGGTTGAATTAATCTTTTAAATTTTTACTATGAAACGTTATTTTCTGTTTTTCATTTTACTCGCTGTCATCCTACCATCTTCCTATAGTCAGGATAAGTTCCGTTTTGGTTTCGAAACTAGCCCTTTTATCTCCTGGATGAAAACCGATAACAAAAAAACCATCGGCACAGGCTCGCGCATAGGTTTTAATCTGGCTGCCAACGGCGAATATATCTTCGCAGAACACTACGCCGTCAGGCTCGGACTCGGACTGTCATTCGGCCAGGGTGGCGGACTAAAACACAACGAAATCAACGGCAAGGCTCCCTTGTTCCCTAATTCAAGCCTATCCGATCCCATCCTCGACTCTATAGCTTCGGGCACCATCGTCAGATACCGAATCAACTACCTCGAAATACCCTTCGCACTCAAGATGAAAACACCCGAATACGGCAACATCAGATACTTTGCCGAAGTACCGGCACTTAGCATCGGCTTCAAAACCGGCGCCAAAGCAGACATTGGCAGTTATGATGATGAAAACATCAAGAAAGATATGGCCGCTCTCAGCCTCAATTGGGGCCTTGGTATCGGTGCCGAATACTCCCTCAATAGCAGTACTTCGCTCGTTGGCGGTCTGTATTATCAGGCTGGGTTTACAGATGTGACTTCAGACGACGGTGCCGACAAAAGTAAAGCCACCAATCAGCGTATTGTACTCAGGGTAGGTGTATTGTTTTAACCATCACACCTTACACCCAACATTCTAAAACTACACAGAGCATGAATCAAAAAATTCAGGCCTGCAAATCAATGCTTTATGCTACCATATTATGTCACACCTGATAAAATCGACTGGTTCGTAAATCAGGCACTTATAGAAGACGTAGGCTCAGGCGACCATACAACCCTCGCTTGCATTCCGGATACTCAGTCGGACAAAGCCATACTTAAAGTCAAGGACGAAGGTATCATTGCCGGTATAGAGCTGGCAAAAGTCATCATCCAAAAACTCGACCCCAACTGCAGCTTCACTACATTCATCAAAGACGGTGACAGCGTCAGCTACGGCGACATCGCCTTCGAACTCTCAGCCAACTCTCATGCTCTGCTCAAGGCCGAGCGCCTTATACTCAACACCATGCAACGCATGAGTGGTATCGCCACCATGAGCAACCGGTTCGCTTTCGAAGTCGAAGACCTACCCGTCACCATCCTCGACACCCGAAAAACCACGCCCCTACTTAGGTTCCTCGAAAAGTGGGCCGTCAAACTCGGCGGATGCGAAAACTACCGCTTCGGTCTCTATGACTGGATTATGATTAAAGACAACCACGTCGAAGCAAGCGGCGGTATCAAAAACGCAATCAACAACGTCCATCGGTACCTCAAAGACAATAAGCTCGACCTTAATATCACCGTCGAAGTACGCAACCTGGTAGAACTATACGACGCACTCGAGGTAGGCGGGTTCAAAAGGATCATGCTCGACAATTTCGAGATTCCACTCCTCCAGGAAGCCGTCGAAATCATTGGCAACCGTTACGAGACTGAAGCATCAGGCGGCATCACTATCAACACCGTGCGCAACGTCGCTAAGACAGGCGTCCGGTACATAAGCTCCGGAGCCCTGACACACTCTTTCCAAAGCCTCGATCTCAGCCTGAAAATCGTCCGTTAACACCAACGACAGTTTTTGTTGATTTGACATTCAGATGTATCATACCTCAAGGATAGCCTTGGGCGTGCCCCTGTCGGGTCAGGCTATCCGCCTTACTTCGTGCCGGCTTCTATCCTTCACGCGGATTGGGTAAGTTGTAAGTTGTTAGTTGTAAGTTGTTAGTTGTAAGTGAAATGTAAGATGTA
>JAIBCG010000088.1 GCA_019694295.1 Saprospiraceae bacterium | reverse complement strand
TGTTCCGATTGTTGAAGCAATGACTTCAATCGTGTTGGCAGATCATTTATTGAGAAATAAGCTGAGTAGAATATCATAACTCTGTAAAAAAATAGGAATTTTTATGTATTACAATTGAAAATTGCGTATAAATGTCTTAAATTTGACAAATTAAATCATTCAAGAATAGTATGCAAAAAAAATTAGTCCTTATTTCTGCCTACCTTATTATAACGGTAGCCGGAATATTCACTATCCATTCCTTACAAATCAAACATCAACAGGCAGTTTACCGTTTGCCTTTCATGCCAAAACCGACCGAGACTCCGGGTTTCGTGAAAGAAGAAAAAGACAGTAAAACGAAACGCGAGAAATGGTTTGAAGCTATGCACAGAGCAGCTCCGGGTGTTGATTGGCGAGCCATTGAACTGCAAAACCAAAAAGAAAAAGCAAAGTCAAGGGCTATTTTAAGAAAGCAAAATGTAAACCGTTCTACAATAGAATATTTGGCTGATTCTACTCTGCAAGGACAATGGTACGAACGTGGTGCTAAAAACCAGGCCGGCAGTATGGTTTATACTGATTATGATCCGGAAACCGACTATCTATATTCTGTGGCAGCAGGAGGTTCAATATTCAAGGGAACATCTGAAGGTGCTGACTGGCACGCCCTCAATCAGGAATACAAATTTGACGATAGATTTATCAGAATATACAACGGCCCGGCAGACAAGCGAATAACTTGTGTACTTAACAAGCAAATGGTAAACTCAGATGATGACGGACAAACCTGGTCTGCAGCATCCGGACAGAACAATGCCTCAGAAATTGACCGCGTCAAGGATTTTTTAATATTGAAAGATGCAGATAATACAGCCATGTACCTGGCACGCGAGAAAGCATCAGGAAATGCCTATACTATCAGATTGTATATAAGTAAAGATAAAGGAAGTAGTTATACCCTGATAAAGGATTTTGGCAACAGACCACTGAATGAATTAACCATCACCAACCCGGGCAATACGAATGATGTGTATCTGATAGAAAAGATTTCACAACTTGCTACTGCCATACACAAGTGGGATTTTGTAAACAATGATTTTGTAAAACTGAATCAGGCAAATTTCTCAATAGGTGGCTCTTCATCATTTAAGGTTACATCGGCATGGATGACTGATCATGTGCGGTTTTATCTTTATAATTCAACAGAATTCGTACATTATACTGATGATTATGGTGTGACTTGGGTCAACAAAGGTAAACTGGCTGCTTCACCTTGGGGTGTAGGTATCTTTGCATTTCCTTCTGATCCTAAAAAATTGCTAATGGGTGAGGTAGAATGTTACAGGAGTGATTTTGAAGGCAGTATTTGGCAAAAAATCAATGGCTGGGGCGAATATTATAGCAAAGTAAAGACAAAGCTGCACGCAGACATGATGCACTTCAATGAGTTTCAAAAATCAGACGGAACGAATTTTGGGGTGATTTGCTGTCACGGAGGTATTTATACAACTAAAGATTATGGCAAAACCGTTAACAACATTACACTCGAACATTTGAATAATGCTCAATACTATGATGTTGTAACCCAACCGGGTACGTTCGATTATATATATGCCGGCGCACAAGATCAGGGCTTTCAAAGAGCACAAAGTAACATTGATGACAAATCTGCTGCCGACTTTGTACAGGTAATTTCAGGTGACTACGGGCACAGTTGTTTTACAAAAGGCGGTTCCGGTCTTTGGACGGTCTATCCTGGAGGAAGTATTTCATTCTATAACAATCCGAAATCACAAGGTGGACCAACTGCATATTACGAACTTGATTCGGATAACGAAACCGTGTGGATTCCACCCATTATACCAGGCCCGAATAATAATGCACATGAAGTATTTTTAGCAGGTGGCAACAAAGACGGTGGTGCGGGTTCGCATTTAATCAAATTGACCTATAAACAAGGTACCATCGATGCCACACAGTTTGAATTTGATTTTAAAGCAAATTCCGGGTCCGAAATATCCGCAATGGCCATTTCTCCATTCGATTCTACTATATATTACGTAGCAACCAACAATGGCAAATTCTATATTTCACCGGATGCCGGTGCCAGCTTCTTTGAGAGCAGCCCGAAGGTGCCTGGTAGCCACTATCTGTATGGTGCATGTATTTATCCATCCAAACTCAACCCTGATGTCATCTATTTGTCCGGTAGCGGATATTCCAATTCCGGAGTTTTGGTTTCTACCGATGGTGGATTCAGTTTCAATCCATTGGGTGAAGGATTGCCAAAAACTTTCGTATTCAACGTAGTAGCAAATGAAGATGAATCGTTGCTGTTTGCAGCTACAGAAGCCGGCCCTTATGTTTATTCGGTTGCTAAGCAAAAATGGTTTGATATGTCAGGTATTGCTGCTCCTACTCAGACATTCTGGAGTGTGGAGTATATCCCGGGACACAAAGTTGTCAGATTTGGTACATACGGAAGAGGTATCTGGGATTTTAGAATTGATGATTTGACTACTTCTGTTGCGCAGTATAATTCTGACAACAGCTTATTGATGACCATTGCACCAAACCCAGCCAGAAATTTTCTTAATATTACCTTACCTCAGGATGAAACTTTCGATGTTGAAATATTCAATATGAACGGGCAAGTGGTATTAAAACCCGGTAAGATTAATTTAGTAAAAAATATTAATGTGCAGGCATTACTGCCAGGTAATTATATCATCAAAGCAAGTAGTAAAAAACGCAATATCAGCAAGATATTTGTAAAACAATAAAGAGCTACTCTTTAAAATGAGAATGCCGGAATCGAACTAAATTCCGGCATTTTTTTATGTAACTTTTTTGACTCATAAGGTTTTTTCCATCAAAAAATGTTTGATTCCAACTTCTGTAAAGTCTTTTCCTTTTATTGAGTAATTAAGCTTTTTGTAAAACTTTACGGCTGTATCCCGGGCATGAAGAATGATTTTGTTGTAGCCCGATGATTGTGCCCAGTTCTCTGTCTCTTTTACCATCCGTGTGCCTATGCCTCTTCCTTGTTGTGAATCATCTACTGCTACCTGACGCATTTTCAATACACCATCTTCTTTTAATTGATAGCTGAGACACGCGATAAGTTTACCTTGGAGGTTATAATACCCAAAATGAAATTGGTCAAATTCTTCCATCAATTGTTCTTCGGAAAACTCGAGGTCAAGTGGTTTTCTTAATATCTTATATCTGAGGCTTACTGCTTCATCATACTCCGGTGTAGCGAACTCAATACTGGCAATCATTTCTGGATTATTTAGGAAAAATTTGCAAGGCTATTTCCATTGATTTATAAAAAGCCTCCATATTTAAATTCAATTCTACCCTTTTGTCTGTAAAATATTGGATTAGGTTTTCGGTTGGCATATTGCCTGTAAGGTCGTCTTTTGCCATCGGACAACCACCGAAGCCTTTTATTGCAGAATCAAATCTGGTACAGCCATTGGTATAGGCTGCATCAATCTTTTCAAACCAATTGTGTGGCTCTGAGTGCAAATGGGCACCAAACTCCACTTCCGGATAGTTAGGTATAAGTTTAGAAAACAAATAATCAATACTTTCAGGATTTGACACTCCAATGGTATCTGACAATGACAAGATCGTGATACCCATATCACGAAGTGCCGAGACCCATTTCTCTACAATCTCTACGTTCCATACATCACCATAAGGGTTACCAAAACCCATAGAAATGTAGATGACTGGTTTTTTGTTGTATTTTAAACACAACTCCTGTATCTCCTCTACCCTTACGAGCGATTCCTCTATGGTAGCATTGGTATTGCGTAGCTGAAATGTTTCAGAAATAGAAAATGGATAACCAAGATAATCTATTTGCTCAAAACGGCAGGCATCCTCCGCACCACGGGTATTGGCAATGATAGCCAATAGTTTTGAACGGGTTTTGCTCAGGTCGAGCGATCCTAGTACTTCGGCTGTGTCACGCATCTGAGGGATAGCTTTTGGTGACACAAAACTACCAAAGTCAATGGTATCATAACCCACCTCAAGTAAGGCTTGAATATATCGTATTTTATCTTTTGTCTCGACGAAATCATGCAGCCCCTGCATAGCATCTCTCGGACATTCAATTAATTTAATCATTACAACAGCCGGATTGTATTCCAATTACGTTTCAAAGATAAGGAAAATTCAAGGAATTTTAAATTATTGAGATATTTAGTAATTTGCAGGCTCATTTGATTTTAGAAATGAAAGGAATATTATCTCTCGTTGGTTTTCTTATGTTCAGTACAGGCATTGTTGGTCTGGTGTTGAGTCTTGTAGGTGTAAGATTATCGGTCTTATCCTTCATCGAATCCGCTACTCCGATGTTGGGCTTTTTGTTTAAGCTGTTTCTGTGCGTCGCAGGTATAATTCTTGTAATAGTAGCACGTACAGACTGGAAGAAAGAAAACCAGGCTTAGTCAGCTATAGGCAGTTTGATACCTACGGTAATACCACTATCGTGGCGTTTACCATTTAGAAATACCCAAGTATAATCGACTCTGAATAACCTAAAGATGCTCCAGCCTATATTCGACAATCCTGCAGATATTTCGGTATATCTGAAGCCATTTTCTTGAAAAAGCATATTGGTAGTAATATTTTCTTCGAATTTTAATTCTTTGATGAGTGGAATTTTACTCAGAAAAAAACCGCCGAAATTGTGCCTTGCATGTACTTCTGCGTATGTGCCCAATGTACTGTAATCATAATATGGTAACAAACTAAAACCTTCGCTTCCTGTCCCGGCTATAAAAGTCTGATTGCCTTTAAAATGCTTGTAATCAATGATTTCAGCCTTATTACCTGAATATATACTTGTACCACCGGTAATACTGATATTTGTAGTGCCCAAAAACCGTGGGTAAAAATCATACTTAACGGTAATCTCTGGTTGCTGGATGGTATAATGCCCATTGGATCCATCAGTATATGAAAGAACTTTTTTAAGATAGTACCTGAATGTGATGACCGGCAAGGATTGGTTAAAATATTGAACCTGATCAGGATAAGTTACATATCGGATACCCGGAAACCATGTGATGGAGGCATTCATACCTATATAATGATGTTTTGGAAGGATACCGACCGTATCGCCCGGAAAATTTGGAGAATAGACATCTGATTTCTTTCTAAAACTGTAATTTGAGGAATTATCAAGGCCAGATCGTATTGCATATTCTGACTCCAGATTAAGCTTCAAAGTATGCCACAGCCTTTGTTCGTAAGATACCTTGCCGAATGTTTTATCGTAGAGTTTCATATAATTCAGTTTGCCATACAAATTATACAAGCCATTGACTGTAGCCGATATCGGGTTGGTTTCATTGTACTGAGCAGTAATTTTTCCAAGCTTGAGTGCCAGTTTATTGTAATGTAATTTATTAAAAAGTCTTTCAAACTCAAGAGCACCTCTCCATTTTTTATCAGAGAAGCCATAACTCACTTCCGGCCCAAGTGAAAACCAGGAAGTGTTGTTGTCATCCTTCCATTTGCGGTACTTCACATTCAAAGCTGAATAAAATCCCTGTACCGGATTAAACTCAATAGTAGTGAGTGGTGAACCAACATTGAGCGACCATCTACGAAACGAATTGTGATATGTATATCCGAAGGTAAGGTTATTAGATGTAAATTTATTATTTTTACGGTCTATACTATCCCGAAAGGCTTTAGAATTCCATATTACCTCAAGGCTGTCTTTTCTGTGAAAATCTCTGGATTCTTCGGCTAAGAGAGGAATAGGTCTTAGTGTGTCCCAATATATATCGCTTTTTTTGTTCGAGCCGGCTTCTATTTTTACCAACTCTTTACTAAAAATTGTATTATCAAAGTTGTTATTTAAGGAATAATTGCCGAACACGGCTGTAAAAAAGCCTTTTATTTTTATTCCAAGAAGTCCAAGTCCAAATTCAATATTCTGAGAAAACAAAACCCATTGTCCTTGCTCATTTCCAGGTACATACTGCTGACTGAGCCACATTGTATCGAGTATTTCTTGATTGATACTTTTTCCGGTTACGCCAAGATGACAAGAGTGGATGTTCCAGGTATTTTCATAAATAAAAATATCGCCCCGAAACACAGGTCCACTTTCATTGCGGGGTATTACTTTAATCTTGTTAACCTCTCGGCCATCTGAATCAAAAAAACTTCCTTCGAGTCTGTACTTGTAAAACAGCAAAGCTTCTGGCGCAATAGGAGAAATCAGCTGACGACCAAAATCGACAGCCACATCATAAAAACTAAAGCGAATGGCAGTAGCACGATTGAAGCTAAAACCGCGACTATCGCCACTCACCTTTGAAGAAATAATCTCTTCGCGGGTCTTGTCAGGTGCCTGAAAGTAAAATTTTGAGAGTGACTCCGACAGGTAAATGATTCCTTGACGGTTTGTATCAAGGATTCCGCCAAGGTTACCCAGGTCCTCACCCATCAGTTTTTGAGGTATTTTTACTATTTTCTGGTTGCCTTTTATATAGACATCGCAGGAGTAAGATTTTATATGATTTTTGAAATATTCGCGATTAGCAATAGCATTTCTGATAATGGCATAAGCCGGATCTTCTCCAGAAGCATTAATTTCTACTTCAGCTATCTCCAATGACTGTGCTTCAAGAGTAATATTGAGTTTTAACGGTACACCGGTATAATTAATTTTTTTTGATACTGTCTTGTACCCAATATATTGGAAGATAACCTCCGATTCTCCCTTTGCCAGGTTAAGCGAATAATATCCATTGACATTGGTATTGACACCTGAGGTAGAACCAGCTATATAAATACTGGCTGATTGAAGAGGATTGCCTTCATTGTCAGTGACCGTACCGTATAATTGTGCCGATACACATTTTACAAAAAATAGTATAAAAAAGACACTCAATATCCACTTCATGTTTTTTGGTTTTGTTTGTTAAGCCATCTATAGGTCAGCAACCCTGCACATACACTAATGGCATCAGTTATTTCGCCATCTTCTATCATCTCTACATATTTAGTAAAGGGAATCTTTTTAACATTCAGAATTTCCGTTTCTTCAGGTTCGGCAATACCTGTTTCTATGCCTGAAGCTAGATATATAATAGCGGCTTCGTCGGTAGCAGAGTTGGATGTATGCAATTTGGCAAGTTTTATCCAATTCCTTGCAGTAAGTCCTGTTTCTTCTTTCAGCTCTTTCATGGCCATCTCCAGAGGGTCTTGGTCTAATGGTGCACCGCCTTCGGGTATCTCCCATGAGTATTGCCCAAGTGGAAACCTATATTGGCCTACTAAATATGTATTATTTTCATCGTCCAGAACAACAACACCAACAGCTAAGTTTTTGAAATGAACTGTACCGTAAATACCGGGATTACCGGCCGGATTAACAACATCGTGATGATCGACACGCAGCCAGTTATTCTCATATTTTGTGTTAGTTGACAATATCTGCCATGGGTTCTCATGTAATTTTGTATCTTTGAAGGACATAATATATAATGATTCATTGTATGAAAATAGCGGTTTTTCCAGGTTCGTTTGATCCAATTACTGTAGGTCACGTTGATTTGGTTCGAAGAGCTCTTCCATTATTCGACAAAATAATCATAGCAATCGGAGTTAATTCACAAAAGAAATACCTTTTTAGTTTAGAACAAAGAAAAAACTGGCTTAAAGATGTATTTAATGATTTGGGTGCGGTTGAAATCGACGTATATGAAAGTCTTACAGCTAAATATTGTGAGGAAAAGAATGCAAGATTTATCCTTCGAGGTCTGAGAAATGCTGCCGATTTTGATTACGAAAAAACCATTTCACAATTAAACCATATCATAGGTAATGGTGTTGAAACTATATTTCTCAACAGTCAGCCACAGTATTCACACATTAGCTCAACGATAGTACGTGAAATTATCCTTGGAAAAGGTGATGCGAGTCCGTTTTTACCCGCTCAAGTCAAAATCACGATGTAACTTTGTAAAAAAATATTTTTAAATATGCCAAATTCAATAGTAAAAGTTCCAAAGGCTGTGAATGAGCCTGTATTGAACTATGCACCTGGTTCGCCAGAAAAATTTGAACTTAAATCCACACTCAAATCTTTCAAGGAAACGAGTTTTGATGTTGCCATGACCATCGGTGGTAAAAAAGTAACAACCGACAACAAAGTTGCTATCAAACCTCCGCATGAGCTATCCCACACTTTAGGGTATTTTCACAAAGGTGATAAAACACACGTAGATATGGCTATCACAGCCGCACTTGCAGCAAAAGCGGATTGGGAAGAAATGCCTTGGGAGCACCGTGCCGCAATATTTCTTAGAGCAGCCGATCTGCTTGCTGGCCCATACAGAGCACGTATGAATGCAGCTACCATGCTATGCCAATCAAAGAATGTGTTCCAGGCTGAAATTGATTGTGTTGCTGAGTTATGCGACTTTTTCAGGTTCAATGCTCAGTATATGCAAGAGATTTACCACCAACAACCTGAAAGCCCGCGCGGTCAGTGGAATCAACTTGAACATCGCCCTCTTGAAGGTTTCGTGTTCGCTTTGACCCCATTCAATTTTACATCTATAGCTGGCAATCTGCCAAGTGCACCGGCCATGCTTGGTAATGTAGTAGTCTGGAAACCTGCCAATACACAGGTGCTCTCTGCAATGGTCATCATGGAGGTACTTGAAGCTGCAGGTTTGCCACCGGGGGTTATTAATCTGGTATTTGTAGATGGTAGTGTCATTGGTGATGTAGTATTTAGCCATCCTCAGTTTGCAGGCCTACACTTTACAGGTAGTACAGGTGTTTTTCAGAACATCTGGGAGACAATAGGCAAAAATATCCGTATCTATAAATCATACCCAAGGATAGTAGGCGAAACAGGTGGTAAAGACTTCGTAATAGCCCACCCTTCAGCACGTGCAAAAGAAGTGGCAACGGCACTGTCCAGAGGCGCTTTTGAGTTTCAGGGTCAAAAGTGTTCGGCAGCATCGAGAGCTTACATTCCTAAAAGCTTATGGCCTGAAGTGAGCGACATGCTCAAAGCAGATCTTGCTGATTTTAAAATGGGATCTCCTGAAGATTTTAGAAATTTTATCAATGCTGTCATTGACGAAAAGGCTTTTGACAAAATTACAACCCACATTGCAAATGCTAAGAAAGACGCGCAGTGCCGAATAATAGCAGGTGGCAATTTTGATAAATCAAAAGGTTACTTCATTGAGCCGACTGTTATTCAGACTTCAGACCCAAGGTATGTGACAATGTGCGAAGAATTGTTCGGGCCTGTTTTGACCGTTTATGTATATGATGACAATGAATTCGAAAAAACGCTTGATATTTTAGACGAAACATCTGAATATGCTTTGACAGGTGCCATCTTCGGACAAGACAGATATGTTGTAGAAATGGCATGCAGAAAACTCAGACACTCTGCGGGTAATTTCTATATAAATGATAAACCAACCGGAGCAGTCGTAGGTCAACAGCCTTTTGGTGGTGCAAGAGCATCCGGCACAAATGACAAGGCAGGTTCTATTCTTAACCTTTTGAGATGGGTAAGTCCTAGGACAATCAAGGAAAATTTTGTTCCACCAGTTGATTACAAATATCCTTTTTTACAGGAAGAATAATTCAATATCTTCCTGTTTCGGCTTTCACCAGGCCAAACCAATCCGCTCAAACAAAAAAAAATAGCCTGCATATAATGCAGGCTATTTTTATATGATTCAAAAAATACTGTTATTTAAGGAACAGATTAAACTCCGTTCTTCTGTTAAATGCTCGACCTTCGGCTGTACTATTGGTAGCTACAGGCAATGTTTTACCATAACCTTTATATACCAGCCTTGAGGCGTCTATACCTTGCGCCAGTAGATAATCGTAGCATGCTTTCGCTCTTGCCTCAGAAAGTTTCAAATTCTTTTCATCCTTTCCTACGTTATCTGTGTGGCCTGCTATTTCCATACTGTATACTGGATTTTCGTTCAATATTTTTGCTACTTCATTTAATGTTTTGTATGAAGTAATTTCAAGTTCAGCCGTACCTGTTTTGAATCTTACAGCTTGGGTAGCCTTTTTGAGAGCAGACTTCACTTCTTCTTTAATCTCA
>JAIBCG010000030.1 GCA_019694295.1 Saprospiraceae bacterium | reverse complement strand
AAGTAGTAATCCATATTTTATTTACATAACATCATAAAAATCCATTCAAATAATGCTTAAAGTAAACCATATTCAATGACTATCAAACCATAAGAATGATAATATTTATTTATATGTATTGACAAAATTCATAATAAAAGACAATTTTGTCCTTATTATGTTTTCACGCATAGTTCGCTTGGGTAAAATTATATGTAAACACTATCTAATAAACCTCTAAAAAACATTCTCATGAACACGAAACAAGAACCCAAAACAGGTGCAACCAAGAATATTGCATACCTGATGAATCCAAAAAACTGGTGGGGCCCGCTTCTCTTCATTCTCATCATCAGCCTTGCAGGTGTAGGCATGATTGGCTATCAGACCTATGTAGATGCTCCACCCATGTCAGGATTCAAGGACGATGCGGGGAAAATCATCATTGACAAACAGACAATTATCCGTGGCCAGGAGGTATTCCACAAATATGCACTTATGGAATACGGCAGTTTCTTTGGAGACGGAGCACAACGTGGGCCCGATTTCACCGCTGAAGCCTTACATTATACTGGTGTATTCATGAGTGATTATTATATCAATCAATTTAAACAAACAAAGGGCATTGACCCTACCGTAGGCGATATAAAGCAGATAAACGAACAAGTAAAAACCGAACTGAAGAAAAACAATTATGACAAAGCAGATGATATCGTCAAACTTACACCATCTCAAGTGTTTGCAATTGATAAGTTAAAAACTTTTTATCAGAAGAAATTTTCAAATGAAGAAAAAGCAAATGGCTTGCTCCCGAGTAAATATATATCGAGCGAAGCAGAAATAAATGATCTTGCAGCATTTTTCTTCTGGGGTGGCTGGGTATGTGTTACAGAGCGTCCGGGTTCAACATTCAGCTACACACACAACTGGCCATTTGACCCTTCAGCAGGCAATACGCCTACCTCTCCTGTCATATTATGGAGTGTACTTGGCTTACTTGGTTTTGTTCTGGCATGTGGTATTGTCCTTTATTTCATTGGTCAGTACAATCAGTTATCAAACAAATTCTTCAAGCCGGCTACACGCGACCTGTTCAACACTGCTCGCGTTGCTGCATTCAACCCAACACCGAGCCAGAAGGCTACTTACAAGTTTTTTGCGGTAGCTATCCTATTATTTTTCCTTCAAGTGTCAAGTGGCCTTATTACACTAAATGACTTTATCAACTGGCTTGGTGTCATCGGCATTCATGTAAAGGACAATATGCCTGTGACTATATCGAGAAGCTGGCACCTGATGTTGTCATTGTACTGGATATCTATCTGTTGGATTGCATCCTCCATTTTTATTCTGCCTATTCTTTCAAAAAAGGAAATACGCGGACAAGTAAAGCTTATCAATACCATATTCATCATGTTGTTGGTACTGGCAGGCGGTTCGCTTACGGGCATGATTCTAGGACCTTTAGGTCTCTTGGGAGAATGGTGGAATCTACTAGGCCATCAAGGCTGGGAATTTGTTGATTTCGGAAAATTGTACCAGGTACTACTGATGGCAATTTTCGCAGTATGGATGGTAGTAGTTTACCGTGGCCTAAAACCAGCCTTCATCAAAGGCCAACCATGGAATCTACCAAACTGGATTATGTACTCGGTAGTAGGCATTCCGGTATTATTTATATCCGGGTTTGTAGCTACACCCGAAACCAATTTTGTCATAGCTGACTTCTGGAGATGGATGGTTATACACATGTGGGTAGAGGCTTTCTTTGAAGTATTCATTACGGTTATTGTCAGTTATCTGATGGTATTGATGGGGTTGGTGAGCAGGCAGGCTGCCATACGGGTGGTATATTTTGCCACCATTATGTTCTTAGGTACAGGTCTTCTAGGCATTTCGCATAATTTTTATTGGAACGCAAAACCAGTTGCCACTATGGCATTGGGTAGTGTTTTCTCAACCTTGCAGTTCGTACCACTCATACTGTTAACGGTAGAAGCATGGCGCTTCAAAAACACACCGAAGATAGCAGTAGGTGATGTAGATCATAAAAATATAGGCGATTTTGGATTTCCAACAGTATTCAAGTTTTTGGTAGCTGTCAACTTCTGGAACTTCTTTGGTGCAGGGGTATTGGGTATCATCATCAATCTACCCATCATGAATTATTTTGAGCATGGCACTTATCTGACTGTAAACCATGCACACGCTGCATTGATGGGCGTATATGGCAATATCAGTCTGGCCGCCCTGATATTCGCATCGCGTCTGATGATAAAAAACAAAAATTGGAACGACAAGATGGTAAATATATCATTTTGGTCAATCAACATCGGTCTTATGCTCATGGTTTTACTTGATCTTTTCCCTGCAGGTTCGATACAGTTTAAGGCAGTAGTAGAGCAAGGCTTGTGGTTTGGCAGGTCGAGCGAATTTGTTGATAGTGGCGCATTCCACCAACTTACATGGATGCGCGGTGTAGGAGCTACATTATTCTTCTTTGGTGGTGTTTTGCCTATCACTTGGTTTATCGTTAGCCGGGCAAGATACCTAAAGTCAAGTACTAACACCATTGAAGGTATGGATGCCGGTATTGCAAACAGCACCGAAAGTGGTGTACTTGAGAAAGTGGATTAAAAATTCAACACAACAAATGGAATGCCGTCGGTGATATTGACAAAAGCCGACGGCCAATATTAATCGTTTTTCAAAAGTGAGAAACTAACTCATGTCGGGCAATTTAAGAAAAGTCTTACCGGCCTTATAAGCATTGACAAGCTCTTCAAGTGTAGTTTTATCGAACATTTCGATTAATTTTTCCTTGATAGGCTTGTATTTGTGGTGTACTGGGCAAGGATTATGTTCTGAGCATTCGTTGAGGCCAAGGCTGCAACTACTAAATGGCGAAATACCATCTATGGCAAGCACGATGTCTATAAGGCGTATTGTTCCAAGCGCATTTTTGTCTGCTTCAAAGCCACCACCGGGCCCTTTGATGGACATCAGAATCTTGTTTTTGACAAGTTTCTGCAGAATTTTGGCAGTAAAAGCTACAGGTGAATTTATCTTCTCAGCAATCTCAGTCAAGCCGGGTCTGTTCTTCTGTTGTGACTCTGAGGCTATTATGATACTTGCCCGTATTGCGTATTCGCATGCTTTGGATAACATTTGTCAATTTTAATTAGCACAGAATTTGTAGTTTGTATTACAAAAGTAAAATAATCGGGCGACAATTATCAATAAAAATAATACAACATAACAAACACGATGAAGCTTTTGATGATGATTATTGGTTTTATCAATTGAAATAAAAAAAAAGTCAAAAAAATATATATGCGAATAATTTGTAACTTACTAGTATCTCACATAACTTTGTGTCGTGAACAGGCCTTGATGAGAAAACCGGTACAGGCTGTTACTTCGACACAATCGTTTAAACCCAAAACCTTTTAATATAAAACACCGATTTCAGGCATCTGGATATGTATTCTCTTGCCTGTATAGGATAAACTTTTATTAAATATATTTAATTAATCAAACCAAATTTTTATTGTATCATGAACACCTTTATCAAAAAATCTAACTCTTGGGCGCTTTTAGTGTTGCTTTTCGGAGTCATAGTTTCTTCTTGTCGTAAAGACAATGACGATGATCTTGGAAAAAACAATCTTGTTAAAAACACCACCAACACCGAGCTTATCAGTAGCTGGAATCGTGAAATAGGCAAAATTGACTATGCTTACGGTGAATATCGTCCATGTCCGATTGCAACAGTTTTGGCTTATAGCAATTTTGCTGCTTACGAAACGGCAGTTCCGGGCATGCCTGACTATCGTTCTCTAAAAGATGTTTACTCTGGACTTAATCTTCCAAAATATGATGCTTCTAAGGAAGTAAACTGGCCATTGGCTATCAATGCTGCTTATGGTTATATGTACAAACTATATTTCCCGAAAGAGCCTGCTTTAATCGCTAATCAGGAAGAACTTATGAAGTCAAAATACTCTACCGGAGTATCTACTACAGTAGTAAATAACTCAATTGAATGGGGCCAGTCTGTTGCTAAAGCTGTATATGCTTATTCTCAGTCTGACCTTGTAACATTTGACGGATACCTTAACACTACACCGGCCTATACTGTAAAGAATGATCCTGGTACATGGGTGCCTACTCCTCCGGATTTCTCTCCTGGTAAATTCCCACAGTGGGGTAAAGGAAGAACATTGGCTATCAATGAAGCTGATAAGCAAATACCTGCACCGCTTGCTTATAGCACAGACAAAAACTCTCAATATTACAATCAGGCACTTGAGTGCTACTCAAGAGTAGTAAACGGTACTGCTGAAGATAAGTGGATTGCTGAATTCTGGAGTGATGACCTTGCTCAGTTGACTTTCAGCCCTCCTGTTCGTTGGTTAGAAATCGCTAACCAGGTGTATCAGGTTTCTACTTGCAACCTTCAGAAAGCATTGGTTACAAACACCAAGATTTGTTTTGGTTTGAATGATGCTGCTATTGCTTGCTGGGATCAGAAATTTAAATGGCAGGTAGAAAGACCAATCACTTTTATCCATAAGTACATCGACCCTAACTTCAAGACAATCCTTACTACGGATGGTCTTACACCTAACTTCCCTACTTATCCTTCTGGCCATGGCACTTTTGGTAGTGCTGCTGCTGAAGTGCTTACGTACGAATTCGGTACTGACTTCGGTATGACAGACAGATGCCACCAAGGTAGAACAGAATTTAACGGAACGCCTAGATCATTCGAAAACTTCTACGCTATGTCTGAAGAAAACGCAGATTCAAGAATTCCTCTTGGTGTACACTTCAGAATGGATGCTAAAGAAGCTCTTAAACTCGGATACCGTATCGGTAGAAAAGTTAACCAGCTTCCTTGGGGCCAATAATAGCACCACTTAAAGATTGGTGAAAAAATATGGCAGGTCGGTTTTCGGTCTGCCATATTTTTTTACATACAACCACTCCAACTTCTTTCCAATTCATTCATTAGAAAAAAAGCAGAATTGATTTAAATCGGCTCTTCATATCAGAAATTAAACAATTGCAGATAACTTTCATGGAATAACTACGTTTAGAACAAGAATGTAACTATATTTGAAAATACATTTGATTCCTTGTTAAAGACCGTACATTCATTGCCATGAGCAAAAAAAACTTTTCACAAAAACCAATCGCACCTAAAAGTGGCAAAGCTGCAGGTAACACGTCCATTGCAGGAAATAAAACAGACCGCTATGCTTTGATTTTAGCCTTGGTGGTTAGTTTTCTAAGCTTCCTACCATCACTTCAAAACGAATTTGTTAACTGGGACGACGATGTCAATGTTCTGGAAAACAAGAATATTGAAAGATTGGATGCCTCTCACATAAAGGCAATCTTCACGGATGACGTGATAGGCAACTACAACCCTCTTCCGATTCTCACATTTGCCATTGAGAAGCATTTTGTAGAATATTCTCCAAAACTTTATCACATCGACAATCTGATATTGCACCTGCTTTGTGTCTTATTTGCATTTCTTTTTGTCAGGCAATTGGGTCTTTCTTCATGGGCATCCGGGCTGGTCGCACTGTTGTTCGGCATTCATCCTATGCGGGTAGAATCGGTGGCGTGGATTACTGAACGAAAAGACGTTTTATTTACGGTATTTTACTTCTGGGCCTTGTGGCTGTATGCCAGATACCTAAAGTCGGGTCAGTCCAATAAAAAGTTGTACTTTTTGATTTTTCCTCTGTTCATATTGTCTCTTTTATCCAAGATACAGGCAGTGAGTTTGCCTCTGAGTATGCTCGCTGTAGATTATTTGATGAAAAGGCCGCTAAAACTGAATTTGATCCTCGAAAAAATACCACATTTCCTGTTATCTGCACTCTTTGGTATTATTGGTATTTATATGCTGGGGCAGGCAAAATCCCTTGATGATGTTACCAACTATTCTATCTTTGGCAGGCTGGCTATTGGTGGTTATACGTTCTTTGTTTATGTGTTGAAATGGATATTCCCCTACAAAATGTCACCTCTTTATGCCTATCCGGACAAGCTTTCCTGGGAAATATATGCGGCCGCAACTCCTACGCTCGGACTCTTAATACTTACGTGGTGGCTTTATAAAAAAGACAAGCGAGAATATACTTTTGCCATGTTGTTCTTTATTGTTAATGTGATGTTTATGCTTCAAATACTCGGTGCCGGCCAGGGTTTTCTCGCTGACAGGTTTACTTATGTACCTTACTTGGGTTTATTCTTTGGTACCGGATATTTTTATGACCAGATACGTACCAACCAGAAATACAAAAGCATGGTCAATGGTTTTTTTGGATTGTATCTTCTTATTTTCATCATTATGACAGTCAGGCAAACCGGTATATGGAAAAATGGCGAAACATTGTGGACGCATGTACAAAAATACGAAACCCAGACACCGCTACCATATTCAAACCGTGCTATGTACTACCGCAATAACAAGATGTATGACAAGGCACTGGCAGATTTCGAACATGCTCTCAAAATTAAACCCCAAGGCACGACATATAATTCGATGGGAAAATTATTTTTTGATTCGGGCGATGCAAAGAAAGCACTACAGTATTATGATAAAGCTATAGAAATGAAGCCGGAAGTTGGTGAATTTTATATAAACCGAGGGGCTGCACTTGCCACAATAGGCAACTATCAAAAAGCACTAAGCGACCTCAACACAGGCGTATCAAAAGAGCCTGACAATCTGAATGGCTATCTCAACCGATCCTTGCTAAACTTTACGATGGGCAATTATGAGGCTGCCATACAAGACCATAACGAATACCTGAAACACAAGCCTGACAAATTTGAAATGTATTATGAGAGAGGCATCTGCAAAGCTGCTTTGAAACAATACGAGAGTGCAATAAACGATTTTACGACCGCCATTAACGCCCAACGCCGGGATATTTTCTTCCTCGAACGTGGCAAAGCCTATTTCATGGTCGGCAAAAGAGAACTTGCACAACAAGACATAAGAACAGCAATGGAATTGGGTATGAAAGTTCCTCCGGAAATACTTCAACAAGTTGGCATTCAAAATAAATAAATATAAAAATTCGGCATCCTTATGAAAAAAATTGTTTTACTGCTTATTGCCGGCTGTATATGGCTGACAACACAGGCACAGTCCCCTTCGCATGTACCGGGTGACATCCTTGTAAAGGTATCAGGCGCTCAATCTATTAAAAGAATAGTAAATGATTTGTCAGCACTCGGGCAAAAGCCATCTCAACTGAGAGCCATAAGACAACTTTCCGTAAACGCTGGCATTTGGCTCCTGCATTTTGATCCAAAAAACATTTCAGAAGCTGAGATGCTAAGGTCTGTAAAGGCACATCGCGATGTACTGGAAGCACAGTACAATCATTATCTCGAACAAAGAGCTACCACACCTGCTGACGCAGACTTTGGTCAGCAATGGCAATGGGTCAATGATGGAACCGGAGGAGGTACACCAGATGCGGATGTCGATGCGGAGCTCGCTTGGGACATTACCACCGGTGGTTTGACACCACTTGGAGACACCATAGTGGTATGTGTTGTGGATGACGGCACCACCCTTAACCATCCCGATCTCAAACAGAATA
The DNA here is from genome assembly GCA_019694295.1 of Saprospiraceae bacterium. Classification (GTDB taxonomy): domain Bacteria; phylum Bacteroidota; class Bacteroidia; order Chitinophagales; family Saprospiraceae; genus JAEUUM01. The sequence continues at coordinate 25,677 of JAIBCG010000030.1, read as the reverse complement.
TTTGGGTAAACCATGGTGAAATACCTGATGATGGTATTGATAACGACGGAAATGGATACATAGATGACTACTACGGTTGGAACATCAATTCAGAAGATGATAATGTAGGTGATGGCAACCACGGAACATCAGTATCTGGTATGATTGGGGCCAGCGGCAACAATGGCATTGGCGTTACCGGTATCAACTGGAATGTTAAAATAATGAGCGTTCGGTACGGAAGCCTGATCGAATCTAATGTAATTGAAAGTTATGATTATCCTTTGACCATGAGAAAAATGTATAACAGCAGCAATGGCACTAAGGGAGCATACGTGGTAGCTACCAACTCAAGCTGGGGTATTGACAATGCAAAATCATCCGACTTTCCGTTGTGGTGCAGTTTCTATGATACACTGGGCGTACATGGCATACTCAGCTGCGCCTCTACTACCAACAATAATGCAAATGTAGATATTGTTGGCGATATGCCTACGACCTGTACAAGCGACTACCTGATATCAGTAGGCAGGACTACCAACAAAGATGCTGTCGAAGGTGGTACCGGAATCGTTCATGTTGATTTGGGAGCTCCTGGATCAAACATATATACTACCTCCAAAAACAGTTATAAATTCACTACAGGTACTTCATTTTCATCACCATTAGTAGCCGGTATCATTGCACTGATGTATTCTGCTCCATGCGCCGACATCATTTCTTTAAGCAAAACATTCCCGGGAGCAGCAGCCCTTCTCATGAAAAAATATTTGTTGAATGGTGTTGACAAAAAGAGCGGTATGCAAGACAAATACCTATCCGGAGGTCGGGCGAATGCCTATAACAGCATCACAGAATTGCTCAAACAATGCAGTTCGTGTCTGCCACCTTTGAACATAAACAGTATTGTCATTTCAGGTACAGAGGCAAATATTACCTGGTCACTTCCTGACTCAGTATCAGAAGTTAAGTTAAATTATAAGGGTCCGGGATCTACATGGAAAACAATAGATCACCTTAATGGCACAAATTATATTATTCAAAATCTTCAGCCGTGTACGGTTTACGAATTTCAGCTGGCATCTTATTGTAATGACACACTGAGTTCATATTCTAATACACTTAGTTTCAAAACTTTAGGATGTTGCGAAGGTCCGTTCGGTTTATCCGTAACGAAAACAGACACTACAGCGAACATAAGCTGGGATGCTGTATTTGGCAGCGATGCATACATATTATTTTACAAAAAAGAAACAGATACAGATTTTTCAAAAATACAAACCAAGTCCTCGCCACAAACCATTTCAGGGCTCGAACCGTGTACACTTTACCAAATCTTCGTAAGCACCCAGTGCGCCAACGGAATAACTACCAACAGTGATACCATCAGCTTCAAGACCGACGGATGTGGTGCTTGCGAGTCACTTGTTTACTGTGATGCATTTGGGTCGGAATATCAGGAAGAATGGATTAGCAACGTAAGCTTAAACGGAACATCCAATACTTCAGAAAATGACGGTTACAAATTTTTTATTGAAACATCCTTTAATGTTGAAAAAAATAAGCCTTCTACCATCAGCATTACACCGTCATACGCTGGTGCATTTTATTCTGAGCACTTCAGAGTATGGATTGATTACAATCAGGACGGATCATTTGATGATGTTTCAGAATTGGTTTTCGACCCTGTTGATACAAATACTACCGTTACAGGAAGCTTTGTTGTGCCTTCAACTGCTGTTGCGGGGCATACCAGAATGCGTGTAGCGATGAGTTTTGCCAGCTTCGGCGGCGATAAACCTGAAGCTTGTGGTGAAATAGTATTTGGTGAAGTAGAAGATTATTGTGTTTTTATCAAAGATACAGTAGTCACGCCACAATCCTGTGATGCTCCTACCGGACTCGAAGTGCCGGAACTCGGCAAAACCAACGTCAAACTCAACTGGAACAAAGTAGCACTAGCCGGCAAATATACGCTTGAATACAAGCTGGCCTCAGACACCATTTGGGAACAGTTACCAAACATTCTTGAACCTCCTATTGCTATAGGCGGACTCATTGCAGATACGACCTATGTCTGGAGAGTGCAGAGCAATTGCGATGTGGATAATTCATCATTCTCAGTCGTGGATACTTTCACAACTGCCAAGCCGGATGCGACTACTTACATCGGTGCAGACCGAATTTTCAGCCTATTCCCTAACCCGGTACAAGGCCAAGTAAGTATTTTCTTTAGAGAAGCAGGGCTGAGTAATATTTCTATATCAGTCCGTACCGTTAATGGTACAGAATTATTGCATACCCAAAACGAGAGTGTCACCCCAGCCGAAATAAGACTTGATATTTCACATTTGGTTGCAGGCATGTATTTTATTACAATACAATCTGACCAAGGTACATACGTACAAAAATTGATAAAACAATAAAAGCACATTATTGTATTAGAAACCAGAAACAGCATCTCGCCAACTCAATGGCAGGTGCTGTTTTTTATTTAATTTTTTTTGCTCCAAGGAAAAAGTGTGAAAAATCTAATTTCAAGCGGTATTTTTTTCGTAAAATTGTAGCAGATATCAGATATCACAATTATTGCTGATGAAAAATCTTCTTCTATTTTGCCTTGTATTTACATTCATTGCCTGTAAAAATAAACAAGAAAGCACAAGACCCGAATATCGAAATATTACTCAGTCCGTTTATGCCTCCGGAATAATTAAAAGCCGTGAGCAATATCAGGTTTTTACGACTATTTCAGGAATCATCAAAAAAGTCTTCATTACAGAAGGAGAATATGTGCAAAAAGGGCAAATGTTGTTTCAAATAAAAAACGAAGCCGCTGAAATATCCAAAGAAAATACAGGGATAGTGGCTGATTTTAACAAAATAAAAAACAATCAGGATAAGCTGGCCGAACTCCAGTCAAGTATAGATTTGGCAAGACAAATGAGGGAAAATGATTCACTTTTGTTTGTGAGACAAAAGAATCTGTGGGCATCGGGAATAGGAAGCAAGGCCGAACTTGAACGAAAGGAACTAAATGCGAAAAATTCCAAAACAAACCATACCAATGCGCTGTTGAAATATTCCGAACTCAAAAAACAGTTGCGTTTCGCAGAAAAACAATCAATCAAACAATACGAAATAAGTGCCTCGCAAGCCGGTGACTTGTACATCAGGAGTCTGTTAGGCGGTAATGTATTGAGTGTGTTCAAAAAAACCGGTGAGCTCGCGACAACCCAGCAGCCACTTGCTATCATAAGCGATACAGCACATTATTATCTCGAACTGCAGCTTGATGAATACGATATTGCATCCACAGAAGTCGGAATGAAAGTATTCGTAACGATGGATAGTTACCGTGGGGATGTTTTTGAAGCAAAATTGACCAAGATCTATCCGGTGATGAATGACCGTACCAAGACCTTCACCGCAGAGGCAGAATTCGTAAAAGCTCCACCTAAGATTTACCCTAACTTGACCGTAGAAGCAAACATCCTGATAAAAGAAAAGAAAAATGCCTTATTGATACCAAGGAGTTATTTGCTTGATGAGAAGTACGTATTGCTTGAAAATGGTAAAAAAGCAGAAATAAAAACAGGTATAAAAAACTACGAAAAGGTAGAAATAATCAGTGGAGTAAATCAAAACGATGTCATACTCAAACCAAAGTGATGAGATTTAAGTTATTGACCGAGATAGCAATGACCATGCTTAAAGCAAGGTTAAAACAAACCTTGGTAGCAGCTGTAGGTGTCACTTTTGGCATAACCATGTTTGTTACCTTGTTGAGTTTTATGAACGGCCTCAACAACCTGCTCGATGGGCTTATAGTCAACAGAACACCACACATTAGGTTATTCAATGAAATCGAACCCAAACAAAACCAACCAATAAAATTAATCGAACAATACAAGGATGATTATCATTTCATTTCATCCGTCAAATCAAGCAACAGCAGGCTTGAGATTTATAATTCTGAAAAAATAATAGAAGCACTCGGTCATGATAAAAGGGTCAAAGGTGTATCACGAAAGGCATCTACACAGGTTTTCTTTAATGACGGAGCCATAGATATCAGTGGCATACTGAACGGTATTGATGTAGATAAAGAAATATCTTATTACAAATTTGAAGATTATGTCACCTCCGGCAAACCGTCTGATCTGAAGAACGTACCCAACAGCATCATTCTTGGAAAACCATTGGCAGAAAAGCTGCTTGCCAACATCGGCGATGTCATCCAATTGACCACTCCGCAAGGTGAAAAATTTAGAATGAAAGTAATGGGATATTACCAGTCAGGCTACAATGATTTCGACAAAACACAAAGCTTTGTTTCACTGTCAAACCTTCAAAAAATCATAGGAAAAAGTAGTAATTATGTGACCGATATACAGATCAAACTTCACGATATCAAAGACGCAACTTATATGGCAGGTGAATATCATGAAAAATTTGAAGTGAAAGCCGAAGATATCCAGACAGCCAATGCACAGTTCGAAACTGGCACCAAAATACGCACGCTGATCTCTTATGCCGTAGGTATTACCTTACTCATTGTAGCAGGATTTGGCATATACAACATCCTCAATATGATGATTTATGAAAAAATGGATACCATTGCAATATTGAAGGCTACCGGATTTTCAGGTGCAGATGTCAAGACAATATTTATGCTCATTTCACTTAGTATAGGTTTCTTTGGATGCATTGCCGGGCTGTTTCTTGGCAATATGCTCTGCCGGCTTATCAGCAGCATTCCCTTCAATACTGCTGCCTTGCCTACCGTTAAGACTTATCCAGTGAGCTTCGAGCCTGCTTATTATATCATTGCTTTCATTTTTGCCATCGTCACTACATTTTTTGCAGGATGGTTTCCCTCCAGAAAGGCAAGCAAGGTTGATCCGGTCATTATCATCAGAGGGAAATAATATGCAGAACATTATACTCAAGGCTGATAAAATAAGCAAAAGCTTTCATGATCCGGTATCGGTAAAAATTCTACATGAAGTAAGCTTTGAAATACGCCGGTCGGAGTTTGTGTCTATCATCGGCAAGTCGGGTTGCGGCAAATCGACCTTGCTGTACATTCTCTCTACTATGGACACGGATTATACAGGCAATCTTGAAATAGATGGTGAAAAAATGGCCACCAAACGAGAAAAAGAACTTGCTCACATTCGTAATACGAAAATCGGCTTCGTATTTCAGTTTCATTATTTGCTAAACGAATTCACTGTATTAAAAAATGTAATGTTGCCGGCTTTAAAACTGAATACACTCACATCTGAAGAAATCGCGGAAAATGCTCTTCAAAAACTCAACATTCTCGGTATAAAAGACCTCGCTTCAAAATTCCCAAACCAGCTATCAGGCGGCCAGAAACAGCGTGTAGCCATAGCTCGTGCCATGATCAATGAACCGAGCATCATTATGGGTGACGAACCTACGGGCAACCTCGACAAGAACAACAGCCGCATAGTATTCGAAACATTCAAGCAGCTCGCCACAGAATTCGGTCAGACCCTGCTCATTGTTACACACGATCCTGATTTTTCAGAAAATACTCAGCGAATAATCGAAATGGAAGACGGTAGAATCATCCGACAATGAAAAAATGTGGCCTTTGGAGTTTATTCGTTCATGAAGGTTGAATATTTCAATACCACATAATCCTCAGTATTATTCAGCCAGAAATACCGTCTGTCAAGTGTTGAAATATCAAGATTTTCGAATGCAGAGAGAAATATGCTGGTACCTTTTGTGGCTCTTTCCGGTTGTTCAAACAGAAAACTTCGTCTTCCAACAGTGTTTGATGCAGATGATAAAATGATGGATTCTACAGGTAGTGCCCATGGCAGGATAATGTGTTCTTTAATTTGATCAGGTACATCGGTAAGTATCAGTTTTGAAATATTCTTCGTTTCCATTCTGTTAAGAATTTCCATTTGACGGGTATATCTGGCCTGAAACATACTTACAGCACCCGGCATCAACATCAACCAAGCTATACATACCATCAATGAAAAAAATACAATCCGCTGCTTATTCTCAAATACATGAAAATTAAACACAAGCGGAGTTATGATAAAAATTGCAATGGGCATCCATTGGCTCTCAATATAAAATCTTTTAAAATCCGGAAAAGCCATTGCTACAAGCAAGAGATATATTAATGTAAAAATTGTCATGAACAGAGCTATCGGAAATTTCCGTTGAATAATTAACACCCATAAGGTCACTGCAAAAATAAATACAGCAACCCAATGCCTTGAAAATAAGTCCTGAACGAATGAGTGCATGGCATGGCTATTAAACACCTGCAACCATTTATTGGGCGACTGACTGGCGAGTATGCTAAACTTTGCTCCGTCATACCAATTGTTGGTGCTGAGATAAAATTTCATGACCATAACGAGAAAAATGAACAGAAGTATGAATTGATGTTCGCGTTTGTTTAACTTAAATACACCTTCTAATACAAAGAGGATGACTAAGAAAATGACAACCGGCAACATAAGCGGGTGCGTGAACAAACTGATGGTAAGCAGTATAGCCAGCAACATTCTGAAGCCCATGTATTTGACACCGCTATGCTCAATAAAAAACCAAAGTCCGGCTGTAGCTGCCAACCACGCTATTCCTTGATGTATTTCATTATTGGGCCAAAAAAAAGCATCTGTGCAAAAAGCTATCTGGTAAAAAGCCAATATTATCACCCAGCGGTATTGCCTGATTTTGTACAAGAAAGCGCCTGTCAAAAAATAAAACATATTGAAACTCAAGGAATAAACAAGCATGATGATATTCATCGGCAAACTACATTTCTGTGCTAACCAAGGCCATACTTGGGTAATGATCGAACCATACCGCTGCACCATTATATCAGGACTATCTTTTTCTATTATCTGAAAAATCATGAAAGGACCGTCCAGAAAACTCATCCGCAGTTTGTAAAAAATACCTGACAGCAACAGCAAAAATGCAAGCAGTGCCAACCCTATCATTGCTGCCAGTTTCAGGGTTTCTGATTCGTCACATTTGTCTTGATGCTGCATTGTCAATCAATTATCATTAATAAATCAAATGTAAGAAACATGTCAAAACTATCAACTGATCATCCTAAAATAATTGACCGATAAAAAATCGGCCATGCACAACCGAGGCAGAATATCCTTTAAAAGTCAAGAATCATTTTGTTCATTCATGGGCTATATTTCTTGAAGCATCGATATATTAAAATTAGTTTAACGGTTCTAATGAAATTTTAATATTCAAATGAAACATTCAGCTTTATGACTTCGTTGACTTAATAATAGCACTGTACATCAACCGATTACAACAACTTCCCCCGGCTTAAACAAACACAAATTTATCATTTTTCGAATGCTAAAAACGGCTTAGTTGGCATGGTTTTTATATGTTAATTATTATATATATTAAAATTTTTTTAATTATTTCATATTGTAAAAATAAAGATACAATAAACTATTACTATGAAGAACTTAATAAAATTCCTATTGCTGATACTCATCAGCAACGGAATGAATGCCCAATCTTCTGAACACCCGGAAAATCCGAACAAATCCTTAGCCTATAAATGGGTCGATATCGTGTTAGAAGTCACTGCCAATGATGTTGACCGAGATGGAGCATTGCCTACTATCCAATCACGCTCTACTGGTATCATATTTACAGCCATGTATGATGCATGGGCAGCTTACGACGAAAAAGCAGTAGGTACCATGTATGGTGGAACACTCAGAAGACCTGCTGTAGAAAGAACGCAGAAAAACAAGGAAACTGCCATAAGCTATGCCATATTTAATGTCTTGATGGACCTTCATTACCGCGACTCTACATACATACGCGACCAAATGAAGGCATTGGGGTACCAGATCAATAATACAAGTCTGGACAGAACTACCCCTGAAGGAATCGGCAACTTGGTAGCAAAAGCCATCATCGAATACAGACACCACGATGGTGCCAATCAGCTCGGAGATGAAATCGGTGGCACTAATGGAAAACGGTATAGCGACTATACATTTTATAAACCAGTTAACACTTGGGACCATGTGATCGATCCTGACCGTTGGCATCCATTGCCATTTGTTGATGGTAAAGGAAAAACATTCTTTGTTGATTTTGTAACTCCGCAATGGTACCGTGTAAAACCCTTCGGCCTTGAAAGTTCAGCACAATTCAGAGCACCTGAACCACCTCGCTATGGCTCAGCACAACTCAAGAAAGAAGTAGATGAAGTGATGGATTTGAATGCCAATCTGGATCACCAGCGAAAGACAACCATAGAGTTTATGCGAGACGGTCCAAGATCAACCGGGCAAGCGGGTCATTGGCTAAGGTTTGCGCAACTCGTATCAATAAGAGACAAAAACCAGTTGGACACTGATGTAAAATTGTTCTTCACGGTGGCAGTCACTGCAATGGATGCGTTTATTGCCTGCTGGGACACTAAACGTTTTTATGACACAGCAAGGCCGTGGACACAGGTAAGACTCTACTACAAAGGTCAGAAAATTAAAGGTTGGGGAGGACCCGACAAAGGTACACTGCTCATTCCTGCAGAAGAATGGCATCCTTATTCACCTGCCAATTTTGTTTCACCTCCTTTCCCTGCTTACATTTCCGGTCACAGTACCGTGAGTGGCGCATGTGCCAAGGTGCTAGAACTTTTTACAGGAAGTGACCATTTTGGAGTAACAGAAAGCCGTATTTGCGGTGCCTTAACCGAAACACCCGGCGATCCGGTTTCATTGCCACTACCTACATTTTCAGCAACAGCCGAATTGGCAGGCATAAGCCGTGTATTGGGAGGCTATCACATACAGACAGATAACATCGAAGGTCTGAAGACAGGACGTAGTGTGGGCGAATGGGATTATAAAGTGACACAAGGCTACATCAACGGTACCAAAGAAGTGAATAGCGAAGCATTCTTCAATCCTGAATCCGCACCTGCGATTGGAAAGTCCTATGCACCCATTATAATGGCTTCTGCCTCTACTTGCCCTCCAGGTTGTACCAAAGATTGCTGTAAAGGAAAAGATTCGAAATCTGAATGCAAACCAGGTTGTACTAAAGATTGCTGCAAAGGAAAAGATTCGAAATCTGAATGCAAACCAGGTTGTACTAAAGATTGCTGCAAAGGAAAAGATTCGAAATCTGAATGCAAACCAGGTTGTACTAAAGATTGTTGCAAAGGAAAAGATTCGAAATCTGAATGCAAACCAGGTTGTACCAAAGATTGCTGCAAAGGAAAAGATTCGAAATCTGAATGCAAACCAGGTTGTACCAAAGATTGCTGCAAAGGAAAAGATTCGAAGAAAAAAAGCAAGAAATAAGTTTGTATCTAAAATAATGTAAATAAAGCACAGTATTCTCTGAACACTGTGCTTTGTTTATTCCGTATATTGGAATAACCCAATAAATAAACTAAATGAACTCTGGATTGATCATACCAACAGGCTACGAGCCACTCATGGATGTAAAGCAAACCGAAAAGGCCATTAAACTGGTAAAAGATACATTTCAACAAAACCTGTCGTCTGAATTAAAACTTAGAAGAATCACAGCACCGTTGTTTGTAATGAAAGGTACCGGCATCAATGACGACCTGAGCGGTACTGAACGCGCAGTAAGTTTTCCTGTCAAACACATGGGTGATGCACATGCAGAATTGGTACATTCGCTGGCAAAGTGGAAAAGAATGATGCTTGCTGACCTGGAGATTCCACATAGTTATGGAATATATACAGATATGAATGCTATACGTGCCGATGAAGACCTTGACAACATTCATTCACTTTATGTTGACCAGTGGGACTGGGAACGGCATATCTCAGATTCTGAGCGAAATATAGCATTCCTCAAGCAGATAGTCAGGAAAATCTTCGAAGCCATGAAGCGCACCGAATATCTGATACATGAGGCATTCCCCAATATTTTTCCCACATTACCTGACGAAATCACATTCATCCATACCGAAGAACTTCTGAAACGATATCCTACACTCAGCCCGTCGCAACGAGAGTATGCCATCACCAAAGAGCATGGTGCTGTATTCCTCATTGGTATCGGGCACCGACTATCGGACGGTAAAAAACACGATAACCGGGCACCGGATTATGACGACTGGATCACCGAATCTGAAATTGGAATGAACGGTCTGAACGGTGATTTGTTGGTATGGAATGATATCCTGGAGCGTTCGTTTGAGCTTTCTTCAATGGGTATCAGAGTGAACAGAGACTCCTTGCTTAAGCAGCTAGAAATAGAAAATTGCACCAAACGAACAGAGCTTTACTGGCATCAGCGTTTGTTGAATAACGAAATGCCCTTATCTATAGGTGGTGGTATTGGGCAATCAAGATTGTGTATGTATTATCTTAAAAAAGCGCACATAGGCGAAGTACAAGCATCTGTTTGGGACACAGAAATGATTGAAAAGTGCAAGGCTGCAAATATCTTTCTACTTTAACCCGAATAGCCCAAAAAACATAGTTCACTATGCTTTTATCACTTTTTCATGGATTTTTTTTACGAATCATTTTCGTTTGCATTCCGAATGCGTTATCCGGGTTTAAGAATTACCTTACAGTTTAATTATGCATGGTTGAACAGGTTCATATATTCATTCAATCTTGTACCGACTGTTCTTTTATTTTTTTACTACCCGAAAACAATTCATATTCCATGAGTTTACATTCTATTTTTGCCGACATGAACGGAATTTTCCTTTTGGGTTTGAGTCCAATGTTTTTCAACAAATCGAGATTTCCGGAAAACACATAGCCCGTATAGCCTGTGCAATGTTTCTTAAAGAAGTCGCCAATTTCTGTATATACACCTTCGAGTTCTTCGACTTCACCTAAGCGTTCGCCGTATTCCGGATTGAGGACAACCACTCCGGCTTGGTCAGGAATGATGGTAGTATCCCGAAAATCACAAACTTCGAATTTAATAAAATCATACACTCCGGCTGCTCTTGCGTTCAGTTTGGCAATATGTACCGCACTTGAGCTGATGTCAGAACACACAATCTGTGGCAATCCTTCCTTTTTAGTTTGTGCAAGCATCCTCTTCCGACAATCCTGATATTTCTTTTCATTGTAATTTTTCAAGTGCATGAAAGCATAATTTTTCCTAAAATAACCCGGAGGAATATTGGCCGCCACCAATGCAGCTTCTATCGCGAGTGTACCAGAGCCGCACATCGGGTTTATGAAGGCAGAGGCTTGGTCCCATTTGGTTGAAAGGATAATGGCTGCTGCCAGAGCTTCCTGCAATGGTGCAGTACCCGGAATTTTACGGAATCCGTGTCTGGCGAGACTTTCACCTGAAGTATTAACGAATATTTCGGCATACGAACGATTCCAATGCAGATGCACGGCAGCCTTATCGAGCATATTCCCTGAAGATGGCCTTGAATTGAATTTTTCACGCATTCGATCTACGATGGCATCCTTCAGCTTTACATTGGCATACATGCTGTTGTTGACAGTTTCATTATTCACATAGCCTGTAATGCTAAAATAAACATCGGGAAGCAATATATCTTCCCAGTAAATATTTCTTGCTTTTTGGTACAACTCTTCAGCATTCTCGGCATGAAATGAACGAATGTGGTACAACACCTGGCTCGCTGTGCGCAAATGGAGGTTGAGTATGAAACAGTCGTCCATTGTACCCTGAATTTCTACTACCGAAGGCGTTTCATTCACTGTTTCGTAACCCAAGGCCTTTACTTCACTTGCCAGTGCAGTACCCAGCATTTTCTGACAAGAAATCAGGATTCGGGAAGTGTCTTGAAAAATATTCATATATGCCATCTTATTGGATACCAAAGGTACAACTAATACCAAAGCAATATCTTAGATGCAAATTATTTTTAGCCTCCAACAAATACTTCTTAATACAATAATAAGTTTGGCAGTTGCCTTACATCCTGAATCCTGAAATATTATGATAAACTTTAAGCTCCAATAATATTACGACAAACTCATCGGTACGTCCATAACGAGTATTTCTGCATCTGTGGTGGCTTTGATTTGGATTGTTTCAGTACTCCAGATACCATAACCATCGCGTGCTGATAGTTGTTGTCCGTCGATGGTTATATTGCCTTTGATGACAAAGACATAAACACCGTTTGTATGGTTCTTTAATCTATAATCAAGTGTTGTGCCTGCCTCCGGATTACCCAGGAAAAACCAGGCTTTCTGGTGGATCCAGACACTATCATCACTTGAGTCGGGCGACAATATTTGTTGGAGTTTATTTTTTCTGTCTGCTATGTTCAAGCTTATCTGGTCGTATCTTGGTGTCACATTTTTCTTGTCCGGAAAAACCCATATTTGCAGAAACTTTGCCGCATCGGTTTTACTGTGGTTATATTCGCTGTGTTGTATGCCTGTACCAGCGCTCATGACCTGTATATCACCGCTTTTTATTACGGATGTGTTGCCCATACTGTCTTTGTGTTCTATGGCCCCTTGCAGGGGAATAGATATTATTTCCATATTATCATGCGGGTGGGTGCCAAATCCGGTACCTGCCGCTATAATATCATCGTTCAATACCCTAAGTACCCCAAAGTGCATTCTTTCAGGATTGTAATAATTGGCAAAGCTGAATGTGTGGTGAGAATTAAGCCAGCCGTGGTCTGCATGACCTCTTGTATTTGCTTTATGCAAAACGCTGTTTTCCATGATATTTGATTTAGTGTTTGGAATATGATTAAACCCTATGGTTTCATTCATCTTAACAGGATTAAGAGGAGTCAATTCGTCTATATCGTTTTTGATGATGTCGCCCATAGCCTTTGACTTGACAATCAAACCTGCTCCTACTAATGCTGCTTTTATAAAATCTTTTCTGTTCATGATTCATATATTCAATAGTGCAAAGTTCGGGCATTTAAAACCATCTGACCATAAGCTACATTAAGAAATCAGCTTAAGATAGTTTAATAATAAGCTGAATACGAGATAATTAAGAAATAACGGCAAATTGCGCCGAATAGGCGTCCAAAAAAAAACGGCCCCGAAATGAATTTCAGAAGCCGTATGCTTGAATGATTTAGTTATTTCATACCGTTGTTCCTGACTGCTTGTCGGATCAATGGCTGTGTAAAATTATTTTGTAGGTATCTTAAATACAGATTCATCTATCTTAGGATTCACCTCTATTGATTCCCATTTCATTGGGCCGCCGTTCATTTCATTGACCATTGTATAAGCAAATACAAGTCCTGAATCGGTTTTTCTGAAATCAGAATAAGTAACCGGAATCTCCATTTGTTGTCCTTCAACTTCGGCATATTTAATTTCCTTTACCATGTAGTAAGTGCCTTTGTCGAAATACTTATAGGAGCTTTTTCCGTCCTTGTCCGTAAATTTTAGTTTGAAGCAATCTTTGCCTTCAAGCTGTTCTGTTCCTTCTGACTCAATTTTGATTCCCTTATCTTTCCAGCTGAGTATTCCACGGCTCAGTTCAGTTTGTTTTTTCAATTCCTGCACTTCTTCTTCTGACAATGGCTGCGGCTCAGACGATCCTGTAAAAGGTACGATTGCCCAACCTGTTTTATCATTAACAGCCTGAGTGATGTTCGTGCCCATCACATTAATATCCATTCGGATAGCTTTATTGTTGATTACCTGCATAGTTACCGGTGCACTCATACCCGGTTGTATTTCTACTGTGCCCTTCATAATCATTGATTTCAGGCCTTTAAGGTTCTCAACGCCACCGATAGCTTCAATGTGTTTTTGCACAATTTCATCAACAGTTTGAGCCAATATGCCTGTCTGTGCTATTACAAACATGCTTAGTAAAGCAATGAAGATTTTTTTCATTTGTGAAATTTGAATTTGTGAATTAATGGTACAAAGATAACCTTATTCGGAATAAATAAGTTTCATCTTCTTTTGGAGATTGAAAAAATTAAGACACATAGCAGAAAAAATCGGACGAATGAAGCATTATCTGGCTGCTTCGGCTGCATCATCGCCGCGTTCGTCTGCCACACCCACATATTTGCCTTTATATTTTACTATCGCTTCTACCCTACCAATCTTCGATCTTTCTTCAATACTGTGCCCCATCTCCTTCAATGCTGATCTTGTACTGTAATCCAGGCAACTACTTTCAAGAAAAATTTTATCAGGGAGCCATTGCGAATGGAACCTCGGTGCCTGTACGGCATCGTACGGATTCAATTCGAAATCTACGAGGTTCATAATGATCTGCAATACAGTTGTAATAATTGTAGAACCGCCCGGCGAACCAATGATGGCATACAATTTGTCATCCTTGAGCACTATAATAGGTGTCATGGAGCTGAGCATTCTTTTTCCGGGTTGAATGGCATTTGCTTCACCACCCACAAGACCATAAATATTAGGTACGCCGGGTTTGATGCTGAAATCGTCCATTTCGTTGTTGAGTAAAAATCCGCCACCAGGCACTACAGCCATCGAACCATAAGAACCGTTGAGAGTTGTAGTAAGGGAAACAGCATTACCGTCTATGTCAATGATGCTGATGTGTGTTGTTTCTTCACGCTCGTGTGGTAAAGGCATAACACCTGCAGCAATAGATGATGAAGGTGTTGCTTGATCTAAACAGTATGATTTCATTCTGCTCATTATATAGGAATAATCGAGGAGATGTTTTAGGTTTGTTTTTGTAAAATCGGAGTCTCCGAAGTAGGCAGCCCGGTCGGCATAGGCACGTCTTTCTGCTTCAGTCACCAGATGAACATGTTCTTTCGAGTGAAAGCTAAGCTTTGATATTTGAGCATATTCTATCATTTTAAGCATTTGGAGCAGGAGGATACCACCACTCGAAGGAGGCGGCATGGTAATGATTTTGTATGATTTATATATACCTTTTACAGCTTGACGCCACACAGACTTGTAATTTTTCAGGTCTTCCTCTGTTATGATTCCTTTGTTTTGTTCCATACATTTTACAATCAGCTTTGCGGTTTGACCTTCGTAAAATTCTCCTCTGCCGTTTTCCTTTATCCGTTCAAGTGTAGAGGCAAGCTCTGTTTGTACCAACAAGTCGCCTTTTCTCCATTTAGTTTCCTTTACAAAGGGTATGTAAACATGGTTTACCTTCAAAAACTGTGCTCGGTGCTCATTTAGTTGATCAGCCTCGCGTTCTGTTATCCTAAAACCCTTGGATGCCAGATCAATAGCAGGCTGTATCAGCAATGAAAAATTTTTAAGCTTGGAATATTTTTCAAACATTTCGAATATCCCGTCAATGGTACCCGGCACACCAACCGCCAAGTGACCGATTGTAGAAAGATTCATTACCGGATTGCCATCTTTGTCGAGGTACATATCACGATGGGCAGCTACCGGAGCTTTTTCACGAAAATCAAGTGTTGTAGCTTCGCCTCCTACCTCTCTGTACACCAAAAATCCGCCTCCGCCAATGTTACCTGCTCCCGGATAGACTACAGCAAGAGCCAACTGAACAGCAACGGCTGCGTCAATGGCATTGCCGCCTTGACTAAGGATGTCTGCACCTACTGCTGATGCAAGCGGATGTGCACATACCACGATTCCTTTATTTCCGGCTACTTGTTTCTGAATGCGATATGTATCCTTTGGCAAAGATTTAGGACTGCAAGCCACGAGAAATAACAAGGCAACCACAAACCCGGACAGAAGAATTCTGGATTTCATATCAAAAAAAAATTAAAAAATTAAAAAATTATTGCGGTACACTTTCCAGTTTGGTATGGTATTTGGTTTTATATAAAATATACAATGAAACGTAAAGCTTCGGCTTTCAACATATCAAATAACAACAATTATAATCCTGTGAACGATTAACCTTTTCTATAAGGTTGGGTCTCAAAACCGTTTTTTGTGATCATAAATCGTTTACGTTTTAACCATACAAGTCGTTAATTAAAGGATTATCTCCGTAAACATACATAATATAATCAAATACTGCCTTTTTACAAAGCTGTAATTTGTTAAGATATTTTTGCTTTTGCAAATAAACTCGTTTGCCTAGTTATTTTCATGGTTATGTTTTGTGCCGTCTGTACGTTCAGATGGCACTTTTTTTTGCATCTTCTGCAATTTGATTTGTACTTTAGCGTTTCTTTATTAAGATTTATTTAACAAAATTATTTGCGACAATATGAGTCGGCTAAAACTCAGCATACTTTCCTTCTTTTTATTTTCGACCGGCATAATCAATGCGCAGGTGTTGAGTAATGATTTCCTCAATATTGGTGTAGGAGCAAGGGCACTTGGTATGTCAGGTGCAGTAGTGGCTTCCACCAACGATGTAACATCACTCTACTGGAATCCGGCATCCTTGACCGGTATGACCAGTCCACTTTCTGTAGGTGCTATGCACGCCGAACTTTTTGCAGGAATAGCAAAATATGACTTCATAGGTGTCACCAAACAATTGAATGCAGAGAAAAATTCAGCCGGTGGTATTGCCCTCATCCGCTATGGTATTGACAATATACCCAATACACTGAATCTGGTAAATCCTGATGGCAGTATCAATTATGACAATGTGTATCTGTTTTCAGCATCCGATTATTCATTCATTCTATCTTATGCACAACAGATAAAGAAAGGCAGTCCGTTTTCAATAGGCGGTAATCTAAAAATCATTAACCGGCATGTAGGCCAGTTTGCTACTGCCTGGGGCTTTGGCCTTGATGCCGCCCTGTTATACCAAAAAAACAAATGGACATTCGGCGCAACAGTCAGAGACCTGACTACTACATTCAACGCTTGGTCTTTTAATTTTACTGACAAAGAAAAGGCAACTCTCGAATCGACCGGGAATACCATTCCTGAAAATTCTACTGAAATTACCAAACCAACCATCATCATAGGTGCAGCAAAAAGTTTTAATCTTGGAAAAGATTACACCCTGACACCTGAAATAAATGCCACATTCAATACCGACGGGCAAAGAAACGTGCTTGTCAGCAGCAAAACCTTCAACATTGATCCAAGAATCGGGATAGAAGCCGGTTATAAAAATTTTCTGTTTGTACGTGCTGGTGCAGGCAGATTTCAACGTATAACGGATGACCTTGATGCTAATAAGAAAACAATTACAGTACAGCCGACTTTTGGTATTGGTCTTAAACTCGGCCGCTTCCACCTCGATTATGCACAGACCAATATCGGCAGTCAGAGTGGCATCCAGTACTCGAATATTTTTTCGCTCCAACTCGATTTTGGCAGTCGGAACAATTAAAAAAATATCGTATAATTAATGTACCAACAACCAGTTTGTCACATTTCTTAACATTCGTTCGGCAGGTGGTTCACTGTTGAATGGAGGCTCTTCGCCGGTTATTATCCTGCACAGTTCAAGATAGCGTTCTGTTATTTCATGGACAAATGTATCGGACATTACCGGCATAATCTGATCCTCCTGTCCCTGAAATCCGTGAGCTATGAGCCATTCGCGAACGAATTCTTTCGACAGTTGTCGTGGAGGCAACCCTTGTGCAAAGCGTTCCTGATAATCATCTGCATAAAAGTACCGCGAGCTATCGGGTGTGTGAACTTCATCAATGAGCAAAATATTGCCGTCCTTGTCTTTGCCAAACTCATACTTCGTATCAACGAGAATCAGTCCACGTTCGGCAGCCATACTTGTACCGATGCCAAACAAACGTAGCGCATACTGTTCGATAATAGTATATTCTTGTTCAGATACGAGACCGGTTTCAATGATTTTTTCTCTTGAAATATCCATGTCATGACCTTCATCTGCTTTGGTGGAAGGTGTGATGATCGGGTGGTCGAATTTCTGATTTTCTTTCAGCCCATCGGGCAATGTTACTCCGCAGAGTGTACGTTCACCAGCTTTGTAAGTCCGCCAGGCATGACCGGTCAGATAATTCCGCACTACTACTTCTATTTTATAAGCCTGACACTTTTTACCGATGGTAACGTTTGGATCAGGACTAGCGATGAACCAGTTAGGAACGTCTGAAGCAGTTTTTTCAAGAAAATAGGCAGCCATTTTGGTAAGTATCTGACCTTTGGCGGGTATAGCGCGGGGGAGAATGTGATCAAATGCCGAAATGCGGTCGGTGGCTATCAGAATGATATAATCATCTGTGAAATAAACATCACGCACCTTGCCTTTATAGACACCGGTCTGTCCCGGAAAATGAAAATCTGTTTCAGAAATTGTATTATACTCAGCCATAGCTATTCGGAATATTGCCGGCAAAGTTAGCTAAAAGGGAGCGAGTTAAAACTAAAATCAGAGATATTTGGTCAAATTCTTTTCAACCAGGATATCCTTGAGTTCTTTCAAGGCCTGATTTTGGTGGGGGCGCATTTTTTTGATGGCTTCTTTAAGAGCAATGAACCTACCCTTTTCAGAATCCGGCAACATGTGGATAATCTTGTCAGCCACAAAATTCATATCGGACTTGAGCAGATGCTTGAGTGACGGGATCTCGTGGTACTCTGCTTCAAATGCCACGTTTATCTCTATATTTCCTTCGGGGTTGGTTGTTTCATCAAGTTGTATGAGACTTTTCTCTTTGCCTATTTGCTGAATTGGGGCAATGTTACCGGACGAATTTGGCAGATGAAGCAGGTCTTCAGCTTCGCTTTTCATCAGGAATATTTCGAGGCCTTTCTCTGCGTAGCGGTAAATGAACAAATTGACCTTCTCTCGGAGTGACATGGTTGATATTTTTGTAGTGTTAAGATACTAACATTCAAAGATAAAGCATGTTGTGCAAAAAATTAATTTTAATAAAAAATAATTTAAAAAAAAATAGATCGTGCTCATCAAAAGAAGTAAACTATGTCTGCACTGAATCCATCAGCGAAGCAAACAACAGAATTCTGAAGGTGGTATCACGGGTAATTTCATCGTTTTGAATGAAGCTGAAATGTCTTTGGGGCACCTTTGATAGATTATCCTTTTTAACAAAATTTGCTACCTGCTTCTGACCAATACGCATGGTAGTAAGGCGACCTTCTGCGTCTTTGTCAAGATTTCCGATGGCCGAAGCCTTCCAGATAAAACCTGATTCGGGGTTATAATCACCCAATGCGACAACTCTTTCATCGAATACCCTGAATGTACCTTTAGACAATTCGCGGAATGCGAAAATACCTGTTTTGTCAGCAAAAACAAACAGCCTTTTGTTTACACCTATTTGCCGGAATGCATAGATAGCAAGATTTTCCTGGTAAACATTCCTTATATAGCCTGCTTTAGTATCTTGTCCTAACAATTTTGTCTGTACCAGATTGGTATTGGAAGATAAGAGGCTCAGTTCTTCCATGTTTAGCTCAGGCAATGACGCTCTGTAAGGTTCGAGAGTGGTATAAAGCTCATGTAGAAACTGTTCGGGATTCTTATTGAATACAAAAAACTCTGCAACCGCATTCCACATTTTCAACAAAATGGCAATGATGACACCGGCCAGAATCAACCAAAGTGTTCCGATAACGAAAATGGAACTCATGATAAAGTTTTGGCAAATGTAGGAAAATTATCCGAGATATGAACGGAGTGCATTCCGGTTGTACGATTTGCGTAATCTTCTGATGGCCCGTTCTTTTATTTGGCGTACCCTTTCGCGAGTGAGATTAAATAATTCTCCGATCTCTTCAAGTGTCAAGGCTTTAAAGCCATTTAAGCCATAATAAGCTGACAACACTTCTACTTCGCGTGGTGATAGTATTGAAAGGCCCTGTTGCACTTCATCCTTGAGTGACTGATCCATCAGATACTGGTCTGGGCTGTCATCATTCAGAGATATAACATCGAGCATAGTAGAGTCAGAATCATCGGAAGTAATAGGTGCGTCAACGGATACGTGCCTGACAGTACCACGAAGCATATTGGCAACTTCCTTTGGGGTCATGTCAAGGAGCTCGGCGAGTTCTTCATTGGTGGGTTCGCGTTCGAATTCCTGTATGAACGAAAGGAATGTTTCATTTACTTTGTTATAAGAACCAACTTTATTGAGAGGTAGTCTTACGATTCTTGAATATTCTACAATAGCCTGCAGGATGGACTGTCTAATCCACCACACAGCATAGGATATAAATTTGAATCCTTTTGTTTCGTCAAATCTTTTGGCAGCCTTCATGAGGCCTACATTTCCTTCATTGATAAGGTCGCTTAGTGAAAGTCCTTGGTTTTGATATTGTTTGGCCACTGAGACAACAAAGCGCAGATTTGACTTAGTAAGAATGTCAAGTGCTTCTTGATCACCTTCCTTTATGCGTCGTGACAAATCTGCTTCTTCTTCAGATGACAGCATTGAAATTTTACCAATATCATTCAGATATTTGTCAAGTGCTAAACTTTCACGTGTGGTAATCTTATTGGTAATTTTTAACTGACGCATGTTCGGGACATTTTTCTAAGAATGATTATAATAATAAGACGTCAGAGCAAAAAAAAAGTTTCAAAATATTTGACTTTATCATCAATACAGATTAATATCGCCGTATATTTTTCACACCTCTCGACCTTTGGCAATTGTTGCAATATCTATGCCAAAGGAATGTTGTTAGTTCTATAAAGAATTGCATGAATCGAAACTCACTTTAACAAAAAAGCCTGCTGATGAATCAACAGGCTTATTATTATATTTTTGAAGCAAATTAATGTTTGTTAGCCGGTTTTTCTGGTCTTGGCTGCAATGCTTTCATTGACAAACGGTATTTGCCTGTTTTTTGGTCTATTTCTATAAGTTTGACTCTTATTGACTGTCCGACCTTCAGTACATCAGCTACATTTTCAACCCTTGCGTGAGATATTTCAGAAATATGTACAAGACCTGATGCATTCCTGAATTTAGCGAAAGCGCCAAAAGGCATAAGACTTTCAACAACAGCATCGTATTCTTGGCCAACCTCCGGTACAAAAACGATATTAGCTATCTTTTCTTTGGCGAGTTCGACACCGTCTTTGTTGCTGCTCACTATCTGTATGTAACCTTTTTCGTTTTTCTCTTCGATGGTAATGATGGTGCCGGTCAGTTTTTGCATTTCCTGGATGATTTTACCACCCGGACCTATCACAGCGCCTATAAAGCTTTTATCGATGATGATTTCCTCAATACGTGGTGCATGAGGCTTGTAATCTTCTCTTGAGTGTTCTATTGCTTCGCTCATTTTTCCGAGAATATGTAGTCTTCCTTCTTTAGCCTGATTGAGAGCCTCAGTCAGAAGTTCAAAAGACAAGCCTTCGATCTTGATGTCCATCTGGCAGCCGCAGATACCTTTAGCCGTACCTGTCACTTTGAAATCCATATCACCAAGGGCATCTTCGTCACCCAGTATATCACTCAGAATAGCATTTCGTTTGCCATCTGATATAAGGCCCATAGCAATACCTGATACCGGAGCGGCAATCTGGATACCTGAATCCATCAAGGCCATTGAACCTGAACAGACAGTGGCCATAGAAGACGACCCGTTAGACTCCAGAACATCCGAAACGATACGAACTGTGTAAGGAAGCTCTGGTGGAAGTACTTTTCTCAATGACCTTGCAGCAAGGTTGGCGTGCCCTACTTCTCGGCGCCCCGGACCTCTGGCCGGCCTTACCTCCCCTACTGAAAATGCAGGGAAATTATAATGCAGGATGAATTTCTCGAAATATAATTCGAATGCACTGTCCATCATCATTTCGTCGAGTTTGCTACCCAGTGTAACAGTAGCCAGTGCCTGGGTTTCGCCACGTGTGAAGATAGACGAACCATGTGGAGATGGCAAATAATCCACCTCACACCAGATAGGACGTATTTCATTTGGTTTTCTGCCGTCGAGTCGTACTTTTTCAGCCATTACCATTTCACGTACTACATCTTTTTTAAGTTTGTCGAAATATACAGATACGAACTTTCCGTTCTCTGCCATGTATTCCTCACCTTTTTCTGCGAGCAGGGTTTCTGTAACGGCAGCTTTTACTTCTTCAAACTGAGATTTACGTACTTGTTTTTCTAAGAAAGAGTGAGCTATTTGGTTAAGTTTATCGTGTGCCAGCTCATACACTTTGTTCTTGATTTCTTCATTTTCAGGTGCCGGTTCGACTGTTCTTTTAGGTTTGTCGAGAGAACCGAATTTTTTGGCAAGTTCGAGCTGAGCGTCAATCTGTGTTTTAATGGCTTCGTGCCCGACCCGGATGGCATCAACCATTTCAGATTCTTGGCATTCGTTTGCTTCACCTTCTACCATTACAACATTGTCTTTTGTTGCAGCCACAATTATGTTGATGTCTGCTTTCTCGAGATTTGATCTTGTTGGGTTAATGTGAAACTGGCCATCGATACAGGCAACGCGTACTTCAGAAATCGGGCCTGCAAAAGGAATATCAGACAAGGTAAGTGCAGCAGAAGTAGCCAATGCCACATAAGCATCAGGCAATATCTCTTTGTCAGCTGAGATCAGGTTTATGGTTACCTGAGTTTCGTTTTTATATTCATCCGGAAACAGCGGGCGTATTGCTCTGTCCACGAGTCTTGAAATAAGGATTTCGTATTCACTCAGGCGTGTTTCTCTTCTGAAGAAATTGCCCGGAATACGACCTGCAGAGGCGAATTTTTCCTGATAATCGACAGAAAGAGGGAAAAAACCGGCATCAGCTTTCATTTCTGTATTTGAAACAACAGCTGCGAATATCATCATATCACCGACCCTAACCACTACCGAGCCGTGAGCCTGCATGGCAAGTTTTCCGGTCTCAATAGTTACTGTCTGGCCATCAGGAAGGTTAAATGAATGTGTAGTTGGAATTTGTTGGCCCATGATTTTTGTTTTAGATTTTTTACAATAGCGCAATAATGTTTGCTGGTTGCAAAAAAGAAGAAAAATTGTTGATTATAACCCAAATTACTGAAATGAGATAACAGAAAAAAAGTGCTTCTGAGGCAGAAGCACTTTTTTAATTATTTCCTCAAACCGAGCTGGCTTATGAGTGATCTGTATTTTGTGAGGTCTTTGCCCTGCAGATATTGTAACATCTTCTTTCGTTTACCCACCAGGGTAAGAAGTGTCCTTCTGCATGAATGATCCTTTTTATGGTCTTTCAGGTGCTCCGACAAACTTTGAATTCTATAAGTGAATAATGCAATCTGAGATTCTGTAGAGCCTGTATTCTTTTCAGAACCAGCATATTCTTTAAAAATCCCTTGCAATTTTTCAGAGTTGAGATAAACTGCCATTCTTCTTTAGTTTTGCTACTTTTTTATTTTTACTTTTTCGAAGTGCAAAATTAAGACAATTTATTGAATAATAAAATACTTATGTAAAAAAAAATAAAAATATTAATTTGTAGCATAAAAACTAAGGGCAATATCCATCGCTTCATTGATAAAGCCCGGCTGGTACTGTATATCGGCTACCAAGGTAACATTGCCGGCATTATTATACAAGAGTACTACAATGGCTTCAACGCCCTGCTTGGTGGCCTGCACATAGAATCCCTGAAAATCTTCAAGCTCTAGTGCATCAGCGCTGCCCGTAGTCTCATAGCCGAGCTGAGTTGCAATATCTATCGTACCATCACCCAGATCGTCAAAATTTACGCGGCCATCCCATGGAAAAATGCTAATTTGTACATTATCATTACTTACTTCAAACCGACCTTTGCTATCCACCAAGGTCTGCATAGTCGGAGGCGCAACAAAACCAATGTTGTAGGTGCTCCATGCCATCTCTGTCTGTGCATTCATACATGCTAATGACACAAGGGCTAATATACAAGTGGTAATTATCTTCAGCATCTCAGTGAAAATTTCATGAAGAGAAATATCGTTGTAAAATTAACAATTATTCTCTCCAAAAGATTTCAGTAGCGAATAATTATTTTTATAAGTCTAAATTTGCCTCCTGAACCAACATTTCATTTTACATTTTCATATACTACAGATTAATAAATATATATATAAATGATCAACCTGATAAGCGATACTGTTACCCGTCCTACTCCGGCTATGCTCAATGCCATGTACCGTGCCGAGGTAGGTGACGATGTATTCCGCGATGACCCAACAGTCAACCGGCTTCAGAAAAAAGTGGCGGAAATGTTCGGACACGAAGATGCACTATTTTGCCCTTCGGGCACCATGACCAACCAAATAGCTATCAAAGCACATACACAACCACTCGACGAAATAATCTGTGATGAGAATTCTCACATCTTTCAATACGAACTCGGTGGTTACGGATTCCATTCGGGTGCTGCTATACTACCGCTCAAATGCGAAAACGGAAAACTCACCGCCGATATCGTAAAAAACAGCATTCGCCCTCCGGCAGACTGGTTACCCAACAGCCGGCTCGTGGTCATCGAAAATACCGGCAACAGAACAGGCGGCAATTTTTACACTAAAGAAGAAATTCAGCCCATTGCCGAATTGTGTAAGGCTGAAAAGCTGAAACTCCACTTAGACGGTGCCCGAATATTCAATGCACTTGCAGAATCAGGCGACACCCCTAAAGAAACAGGAGAACGCTTTGACAGTATTTCGGTCTGCCTTTCGAAAGGCCTTGGTGCTCCCGTAGGCTCCGTCTTGACAGGCTGTAGCGAATTGATACAAAAAGCACGCAAAATAAGAAAAGTGATGGGCGGTGGAATGCGGCAGGCCGGATATTTGGCAGCAGCCGGCATCTTTGCACTTGACAACCACATTTCAAGATTAAAGGAAGACCACAAAAATGCAGCACAATTAGCTGCGGCACTTGCTGAATGTTCCTTTGTTAAGTCCATCAAACCCGTTTTTACCAATATTGTCATTTTTGAGCTCGATAACAGTATGGCAGGAGATTTATTTGTTCAAAAATTAAAAGAAAAAGGGATTCTGGTAAGTGCCTTTGCACCTTATACCGTACGGATGGTTACACATTTGGATGTGTCAAAGGAAATGATTGACCAAGTATGCCATACGCTCAAAAGATTCTAATAATCTAAGAATTCAACAGCTTTGGTTACAAAAAGAATTTTAAATTATTTTAGAAATGACGCCAGGTAATTTTTAAGCTCATACTGATTTGAAAAAGAAGAGGTAGTAGATGAAATACTATGAACACAGCAACCCGGAGGAGTTTTGCATGTGCAACCGGTTATCACTCCATTCTTTCTGACAAAATCGCAAGAGCTACAATAGCTAATCACTCCTGTAATACCATCAGAGCAACTTCCTGTACAAGTATATGTGATGATTTCTCCACTGACTGCTGCATGATATGGTACAAGAGATAGCCCAATAAGATAAGTAGTGTTCTGTTTGTCATACCGAACATTTAAATATTGCTGCCCATCTTCTTGTTGGTATTCCGCAGAGACGAAATTGTACCCGGGTTTCAAACTTGCCAAAAAACTTTGTTGATTCGTGTTTATAGAAAATTCTGTACCATTTAAAGTGCCAAGCACTTGGTTGGGCAATAAGGAATAAGACAAATCCGTGTTTTGCGCCGCACATTTCCCTACAAAAAGAAAGATGCATAGATATAGTATCATGTAAGATTTCATAATAATAAATTTAAAATGAACTTGTTAAAATGAATATCAAATACAAGGTACAATAAATAAATAAATAAATAAAACACTTTTAACAAAAATGTAACAAAATACCAAATGCTAAATTCCTACCAATATTGGCAGGAATGCATACAACGTACT
>JAIBCG010000087.1 GCA_019694295.1 Saprospiraceae bacterium | reverse complement strand
GGCAACATAGCGGCATAGACCATGATAGCATAAGGGGCAGAGCCTTCGGCAGGAAGTTTGGCGATATTGCTGAACACGAATGTAAAGATGATCATAGTGAGTAATGGGCGGAGTACACTCCACAGCACACCGACTACGGTCTGTTTATACCGAACTTTGATGTCGCGCCAGCTAAGTATGTAGAACAAGTCGCGGTAACGCCAGAGGTCGGCCCAGTAGTTTTTCTCTGTCTGGCCGGCTTCGATGATAAGGTGGTTGGTTTTCAATATTCTTTATTTTAGTGATATAGGTTTTTGCTTTGCTGACTTAGGTGGCTTTGCAGTTCCTCATCATGCCACCCCTTCAGGGTTTGTCCATCTTCGATTGTTTTTTCTACAATCATGTCATCCCTTTGGGATTTTATTGTGTCGGGTAAGTTTTCTGATCATTTAAGGCTCTTAAACTTCGAACGCATCAATAATGTTTTGTGGGGTATAAACGTGCTCTGAAGCTAAATCCTGTCTGGTTTTTAAAAAAAGTGCAGTGATAATCTTTTTCTTTTTAGCAAAGGGTAACTGTACTGCTTTTTTAAGTAGTACGTTGGTGAGTTCTGTTTGATTAATTTCTGTATCGTTCCATTTACATTCTCCAACCAACAAGTATTTTTTATCAACAGATTCGGCTACAACATCGAATTCAATTTCGGATTCCTTATTGGGCGTTCCCCACCATCTTGAGGCAGATTTAAATACTATGTTGTCAATATTTAAAAACGGAACTGCCTTTCGGCATATTCTTTCCCAATGTGTCGAAACATATTGGTGCAGCTGTGCCAAAATCAGTTTGTTGATATTCGCCGTCTGTCCAATTTCTATCAGGGAACGATTGGGCACTACAAAATTGAAGTAAAAATCCATAAAAGGGTCGCTTATTTTGTACAGGCTTTTTTTGCTATTTTTTTCGTTCTCATCAAATGGTGTCTCTCTTTCTATGTAGCCTAATTGTATTAGTTTGTTTAGAGGGGCAGAGAGATGGGTTGCCGGTTTTTCAATTCTGGAGGCAATTTCGGACAGGCGATGACTGCCCGAAGCAATAAGCGACAGCAAGGTAAACGAATGTACTGTATCTCTCATGTCGTCTAAGAAAAGATGTACAGGCTCATTGTATAAAATACCATGTGAGCTAAATACATGGTAATTCAATGCGCTTAGTAAATCATCCTCTTTCGTTCTTAATTCCCAATATCTCGGGATACCTCCCCATATACTGTATTCGGTTATGGTGTCAATTGCATTTGTGTTTAAAATCTTTTGAAGGTAGAAAGCCGGAATGGCCTTTATTTTAATGATTTCGTCTGCCCGGCCATAAAGCGGAGCAGCGGCATTCATTACCAAATTGTGCATAAGTTGTTGCGCGGAGCCACACAATATAAGGTGGTAATTTAGTTTTCCTTTTTCTTCCCAGATTTTTTGAAGTATGGACGGAAGTTCTGATGAGTTTTTTACAATGTACGGGAACTCATCTATACAGATGACAGTTCCTTTTTTAACTCTGTAATTCAGGTTTTCAAAAAATGCTTCCCAATTGGGATACACAAGTTTGTCGAAACCCTTGATATGTAAACTGATTTGTTTTGCAAAAAGCTCTATTTGTCTGCTGGTTTCAGACTGGTCGGCCATGAAGTAAATGTCATTCGTCGTTAATACTTCTTTTATCAGCCTTGATTTCCCTATTCTCCTCCTTCCGTATATGATGGTCAAGGTAGAAGTAGGGCGATTGGTCGTATTTTTAAGCCTTAACAATTCCTGTTTTCTGTCAACAAATCTCATTGTCACTTAATTATGTTTTACAAAGATAATGTTTTATAAACATAATTATTTTGATTTTTTTGATGTTTGAACTAGTACGGACTTCAAACCACCCGCTCAGGCTATGCTGACCTCAAGCCGGTCTTTACCGGTGAATGGTGAATGGTAAATGGTAAGTGGTGAATGGTAAATGGTAAGTGGTGCGAATTTTCATTCAAAAATCTTCGTTTTGCACCCTTGAGGGAAGGGGCAGACAAAACGGAGATTTTTTGCTACCCTTTCCGCTTGCCCCGGCGAAGTACCTGCTTAATTCTCTTAACTTCTTAATGGTTCAAAATAAACCGAAACAATAATGAGTCACAACATCTCACTCTTCACTTTCCACTTTTCACTTTTAATTTTTAATTTTTAATTGAATGCGCGTGAAGGATAGAAGCCGGCACGAAGTAAGGCGAATAGCCTGACCCGACAGGGGCACGCCCTGAAATGAAGACAATGACCGGGCTGACTCGCACAATATTATTATTACTCTCTTCTTTAAAAAAAACAACCATCCCAATGCTTAAAACGGTAGCTTTCTTCTGATTTTGCGCAGTAGTTTTTGCCACTTAGGCTGGTGGTCATCGTTGTAATAGCCGTAGCCATAACCGTAGCCATAACCGTAACCATAGCCGTAACCATAACCATAGCCTCGTTTAGAAGAAATTCCATTGAACACTAAACCCAGCGTCTTGAATTTGTGAGACTGGTAGTAGTCGTCAAGCAGCTTGAGTTGTATCTTAGGTGTTATATTCTGTCTGAGGACGAACAATGCTACGTCTGTGTGCGGTGACAGCAGGAATGCATCGGTGACCAGGCCTACGGGTGGTGTATCTATAAGGATATAATCGAAAGTTTTTCGGAGTTCAGCTATCAGATTGCCGATTTGGTCGGAGATGAGCAGCTCGGCCGGATTGGGTGGTAGCGGTCCGCTGTTGATGTAGTGGAGATTGTCCTGGCCTTTGTATTTTTTGATGATGTCTGACCAATGGCACTGACCAATGAGGTATTGGGTTAGGCCATTGCCTGAGTTATCGGAGTCGAGGTAGCGGATGAGCTTGGGTTTGCGAAGGTCGAGCTCTATGATGATGGTTTTCTTACCTGAGATAGCGAATGCCATGCCCATATTGAGTGTAATGAATGATTTTCCTTCACCGCTCATGCTGGATGTGAACAACATGACTTGGCAGTCTTTGCCTGTGGTGAGGTAGTTGAGGTTGGTACGCAACAGGCGGAATGCCTCAGCGATGCCCGAACGGCTGTTGGACCTGACGACTATATTGTCCTTTGTCTTTCGCTCAGGTATGGACCCTACGATGGGTGCCGCTGTTGCTGACTTGATATCGCCCATCGACTCTATGCGGGTACGGAGTGCTTCTAACAGTGTAATGAAGCCGAGTGGCAGCGCCAGACCGAGGAACATAGCCACGAGGTATATCTGTCGTCTGTTGGGTGACACCGGGCTTCCTTTGGCCAGCGGCGGGTCAACGATACGGGAGTTGGACACGGCCACTGCAAGCGACAGCGCTGTTTCTTCACGTTTTTGTAGCAGATAGAGGTAGAGTGTTTCTTTGATGTTTTGCTGTCGTTTGATCTCGAGCATTTCGCGTTGTTTGCGTGGCATCGACTGTACTTTGGCTTGCAGGAAGGAATTCTGGGCTTTGATTTTTGACCGTGAGATGTTAAGGTCGCGTTGAATATTATCGATGTTGCGCAAGATGTTGGCACGTAGGTTGCGCAGTTGGTTATCGAGTGTGACGAGGGCCGGGTTATCGCCCCGCGTTGACTTGATCATGCGTTCGCGTTCGGAGAGCAGTTGGTTGAACTGTACAAGGAGACCGGAAAGCGTAAGGTTGTTGATGGTAAGGTTAGAAGGTACGAACTCAAATGTAGCTGCATCTTTACTTAGATATTCTTTGATACCTTTGAGGATATTGAGCTGGATGTCGAGCTCGGAGAGTTGTTTGTCGTAGTCAAAGACCTGGCTGATGATTTTATCCGATTCGTCGGTGAGATTGAATGCTTCGTTGCGTGTGGTATAATGTTCGATGCCTTTTTCTACCTCACCGAGCTCCTTGGTAAGCAGGTTGATGCGCGAATCGAGGAAGTCGAGTGTTTTGGCAGCGACACGATTTTTGTCGGTGATGGCGGCTTCGTTGTAGAGTTCTACAAGTTTCTCAAGTATGTCGAGTGCTTTTTCGGGGCTTTCGTCAATGAGGCGGAGTTCGAGCACCGTTGATTGAGAAACGATGGTACCTACCCGGAGTGCCTTCGAGTAGCGATCGGCTACGAGGAGTGGGTCTGCGATGGCAACTTTGTAGATATAGTCCGGATTGACGTTGGCATTGCCGGTATAGGTAAATGTCAGGTTGCCCCACGGGTAAGTGAGCTTGGTGCCAAATTCATGCGTTGTTCGCTTATCGCCGTTGATGATTTCGAATTTATTGTCGGGTAGCGGATGGATATCGAATACTTTTCCGTAAGCTTCCTTAGTGAGACTGTCGGCGTTCAATTGTACAGGTGAGCTTTTGTATGCTTCACTTGTCTTGATGCGGCCTACGGTGTAGTAGCTGAAGTTGAGGCCAAGTTTGTTGACCACTTCCTGCATCAGCATACGCGACTTGAGTATCTGTATTTCGTTTTCGATGTTGCGGTTAGACGAGAACATCGACAGGTCGGAGAACACGTTTTCTTCCGAGAGGCCGCCACCACCACCTTTTTTGTCATCTTTGATGAGTATGGTTGACACTACTTCGTACATAGGTACCGTATAGCGGAGGTACAACCAGGCCAGGAAAGCCGATAGAATGACTGACAGGAGAATGAAAGGCCAGTAACGCAGATATTTGAACAGCAAGGCCTGCAGTTCGTTTTCGGTCTGGTCTTTTGGTTTATTGATCAGTGGCTGATTTTCCAAAACAATGATTATTTAAGCAATGTAGCTAATAGGGTTAAAGTAGTGACTGCAATAGACAGCCAAGGCAGTATTTTTGTGCTCCGCTCACTAATGGTATTCGCCTTTTCTTTGATGGGTTCTATGTAGATGACGTCATTTTGTGCCAAGTAGAAGAACGGAGATGAAAAAATACTTTTGTCTTTAAGGTTTATATGCCCGAACTCGCGTTTGCCGTTCTGCTCACGTATCACCAATATGTTGTCGCGTTTGCCATAAGGTGTGAGGTCACCGGCCAGGCCAATGGCTTCGAGTATGTTTATCTTTTGGTTAGGTATGGTGAAGGTAGCAGGGTTGCTCACCTCACCTATGACAGTAATCCGGAAATTGAGAAAGCGCACCATCACCACCGGGTCCACAAGCTGTTTGGCTACAAGTTTTTGTACGGTATTTTTCGCTTGTTCTACAGTAAGGCCACCCAGCATAATCCGCCCGATAACCGGGAAGTCTATGTAGCCATCCGGCCCGACAAGATATCCGCCCGGTGTAGCAATACTCGCTACCGAGCCCTGTGCTGCTGTTAGGTTAAAGTCCGTATTGTAAGGTGCGGCAGCAGCCATATCGAAGTTGTGTACCGTTATGGACAATACATCGTCCGGCTGGATGACGAGTGCCGGCTGCTGAGGTATTTCTTTTGGTACGGAGTCCCAGTTCTCACCCGACTGGAAGTTGGTCAACTCTTTATTGGAGACACAAGCTGTCAGCAGAAGTAACGAGAGCAGTGGCAATAATTTTGTGTTCATTATCAACTTAGTTGGTTAATTGTAGTAATAATTATGTATTTGGCATTTGGGCGTGCCCCTGTCGGGTCGGGCTATCCGGCTTACGTTGTGCCGCCTTCTATCCCTCACGCATTCAATTAAAAATTAAAAGTGAAAAATTAAAAATTAAAAGTGCGAAGTGAGTGGTGTGTTTGATTTTTTGTACAACTTTCCGTTTGTCCCAGCCTCTCTTTGTCTGAATCAGGATTCGCTTGATTTTTGACAAAAATGTGTAGCAAAAAGATTTATGATTTTCCTTTCATTCAAAATCTTCGTTTTGCTCCCTTTGGGGTGAGAGGCAAACAAAACGGAAATTTTTATACAACTCTCCACTTGCCCCGGCACAGTATCCGCTTAATTCTCTTAACTCCTTAATGGTTCAAAATAAACCGATACAATAATGTGTCACAACATCTCACTTTTCACTTGTAATTCGTAATTCGTAATTCGTAATTGAAACATTAAATCCGTGCAACAAATGATTCTGACAAAAAGTATTGATAGCCGGATGAGATAGAATGCAATTCTGTCGGGTTTTGATATTAATTAATCTTACCGTGTTTCTTCAATATTTCTGTAACCTCCACAGCGCTTAAATGCGTAATTATGCTTATAAATGATATATCCAAACCATTGTCAAAGCCGGTCAGGATTACTTCAATCTTCCCTTCAATCTTCCCTTCAATCCTCCCTTCAATCCTCCCTTCAATCTTCCCTTTCTGAATGCCTTCCTGAATGCCTTCTTCTTTGCCATGAGCTACAAACTGGGCGTAGGTCGATTTGGCGTTATGTCTAACTTTGTTTGGTAATTGTTCTATCGCTTTTTCCATAGTTTCGCTGGATATTTCTGAAGTATATGCTATATAAACAAATAACTGATCCAAAAAGTTTCCTTCCTCCGAATGGTTAGGCAGAAGTTGAAATATCCGTAGGAGGTCTTCTGCTAGTTTTATGGTGTTGATCCCTTTCTTTTGTGCCAGTACCGCCGCTGCCATCAGCCTTTCTCTGATTTGTTCTATGCTCTGGTCAGATAGTGTGTTCAGCGCTATGAAGATGTGCCGGAGTTCGGGTAGGTAACTGCTTATGGTGTCTGCCAGTTCGCCAAATAATGGCCGAATTTGTGGGTCATCCCATTGCTGCTTGCCCTGATAGTAAATGACCGGTATGATGGGCTTTAGTGGCTGCTTGTTGCTGAGGCTTTTGAACCAGTGTGAGAACATATAGTGCCCAATCTGGATGAGTACATGCTTGTCGGGTGCTGACTTATGCTCAAACAACAGCACTAGATCTACCGGATTTCCGCCTTTCGTCGGTACTTCGAAAACAAGGTCCGAAAAATACTCGCTCAAGTCGTCCTGGATGTAGGATTCCTGGTTTGCCTTCAGAAGTTGCAGGTCGAGCTCTGCTGCCAGCTTTTGTG
Organism: Saprospiraceae bacterium; assembly: GCA_019694295.1. Taxonomy (GTDB): domain Bacteria; phylum Bacteroidota; class Bacteroidia; order Chitinophagales; family Saprospiraceae; genus JAEUUM01. Next base: position 3,491 of record JAIBCG010000087.1, on the reverse strand, counting down.
GCAGGAAGCTCTCGAAGAAGGCCGCTGCCCGTTCTGCATTTGAGAACGATGCTCTTACGAATTTGTCGTGCTTGTTGTGGACTTTCTTTGGCATGAAAGCTTAGTATGATGGTCGTGGTTTGGTATTTTTAGATTATTGCTATGTTGTGGTAGTCCATCCAACCGCTCTGGCTATGCTGACCTCCTGCCGTTTTTTAATGGTGAATGGTAAATGGTACGAATTTCATCCAAAATCTTCGTTTTGCTCCCTTTGGGGTGAGAGGCAGACAAAACGGAAATTTTTATACAACTCTCCACTTGCCCCGGTGCAGTATCCGCTTAATTCTCTTAACTTCTTAATGGTTCAAAATAAACCGAAAAAAAACGTGTCACAACATCTCACTCTTCACTTTTCACTCTTCACTTTTAATTTTTAATTTTTAGTTGAATGCGCGTGAAGGATAGAAGCCGGCACGAAGTAAGGCGGATAGCCTGACCCGACAGGGGCACGCCCTAACTATATAGCATGTTACGTACCATGTATTGAACCTGCACATGTATGAATATATCTGTGTACCAATGTGTTTAGTATATCTTGGTGTTTTCTGACAACCGAATGGCATTGGTCTCAGTTGCGAACTTGCTGAGTCTGGCCAAATGGCGGTCGTGATGGCAGTCGGTACCGTACAGGTCGATCATGCCTTCGCGGTATAGGTATTCGGCGAGTTTGCGTTCGGACTTGCCATAATAACCCTGCAGTGAGAGCAGATTGACCTGAAGTAGGCAGCCTGAATCTTTGAACCATTGGTAATCGTGCTTTTGTTCGGCCATATAAACGTAGCGCTCCGGGTGTGCAATGATGGGTGTATAGCCTTTGAGGCGCAACTCGTACACTACATCTTTGAAGCGTGGGTATGCCTGGAGCATACTTTGTTCGACAAGTATTTTGTTGCCGGGCAGACAAATGAGTTCTTCGGTCTGAAGTAACTCTTCAAAAAATTCATCAACATAATATTCGGCAGCGGCTTCTATTTGGATATCAATGTTTTGCTTACTGAGTGCTTGCCTGAGATCATGCAGCCTTTCGTTGATGATGTGTGGTGTGTTGGGGTACATGTCGTTCATGATGTGGGGCGTGGTGATGAGCCAGGTATAACCTAGTGCTGCAAGCCCTTTGATGAGCGAGATGCTGGTGGCTATGTCTGGTGCACCGTCATCTATACCCGGCAGGAGGTGCGAGTGCATATCTGTGAGCAGATGATGTCCTGCATGTTTTTCGGGTACTTGTTTCTTGAATAAACCAAACATCATTATGTGCTGTACGTTGTATAATTTGTATTATTCGGCCGCCTGATATATGCGTTCTATTATCTCCACTACCTTGAGTCCTTCAAGTGCATTGGTGGTGATGGTGGCACGGTTTTTCAGTACATCGATGACATTGTCGATGATGTAGTTGTGGTTTTGGGCAGAACCTTTGTATGCTCCATAGTCGTTTCCGGGGTTGGTAGGTGCCAGTTCAGGCATTGTATAATCTTTCACATGACAATACTCTACCTTGTCCATGTATTGACCGCCGATTTTTACAGAACCATGTTCTGCTATGATGGTCATACTGCTCTCGAGGTTCTTGTCCCACACGGATGTAGAGAAATTGAGGCAACCCATGCCACCATTGATGAAATCAAAACTGACAAAACCACTGTCTTCGAATTCGGTAAGGTCGGCATGGTTGTGGTCGGCCAGGCGAGTTCGGATGTTGGTGATATCGCCGAACAGCCAGTACATGATATCGATAAAATGTGAGAACTGTGTGAACAGCGTACCGCCATCGAGGTCTTTGGTACCGTGCCAGTTGCCGGGTTTGTAGTAGCGGTTGTCGCGGTTCCAGTAACAGTTGAGCTGTACGATGTATATTTTGCCGAGTGTACCTGACTCGATGAGATTTTTGATCCACACCGAAGGTGGCGAATAACGGTTCTGCATGACACAGAATACCTGTCGGTGAACATTCAGTGCCTTGTAGAGTACCTTTTCGGCATCACTCTTGCACAGGCTCATCGGCTTTTCGATGACAACATGCTTTTTGTTGTCGAGCGCTTGGATGGCGTGCGTGGTATGAAGGCCGTTAGGTGTACAGATATTGACTACATCGGTGTCAATGCCTGAGGCCAGAAATGCATCGATACTGTCGAATACAGGCATACCGAGCCTTGCAATATTGAGTGTTGCAGGGTCTTGCAGGTCCACCAGTGCTACAACTTCAGCTTCAGGATGGCGCTGCACCATTTCAGCATGCCTTTTGCCGATGTGGCCCAAGCCAATGATGGTAAACTTAATTTTTGTCATGATTGCTTTTGATTGAATACGGCTTCGCCGTCCTTAAGTAACAGTGTACTTATGGTAAACTTCATAATTTCGGATGTGTCTGCGTCCGGTAGAGGATTTATCATCCTAATACAGAGCATTATTTTCACTAACACTATAATTCTGTTCAGGCAATCTTTTTTGACCGCCTGAAAACTCATTTTCCTTTAACTAACAATACGCCTGATGTATTTCTCTTCTACATCCAGCAACAAACCAACACCAACTGACTGCAGTTCTACCAGTACTTTGTTCCGTCCTTTGCGTTCTGTCATTCTGGCTTTCAAGCCTGTGAGCAGTCCGCCTATTATTTCTATTTCTTCGCCTACGGCTATTTCGGATTGTTCTACTTCAAAATCCTGATATTCGCCGACTATCAATCTGATAAAATCTATCTCCCGCTCGGGGATGGCATTGATCTGGTCGCCAAACTTAACGAATCCGAGTACAAACTGTGTATCCAGTATCTTAATATAATCACGGCGTGTAATCTTAACAAAGAGGTAGTTCCGGATAAGAGGTTTAGTGACGTTGGCCTTTCGTCTGCCATATATGCGTGTATATTGTTGTAATGGCAGATAATGCTCTACAGATATTTCAGAAAGAAAACCGGCTACTTTTTTCTCACAGTTAAGCAAGGTACGTATGGCGTACCACTGCTTGTCGGCAATGGGCAACTGTTCGCTTATGGATCTGAACTGTGCTACCTGCATGATGCTTTATCTTTATGCTGTCCTTAAAGTTTCCAGTACGTAAAATCTGTAGCGTCAAAATTGTAGATTCCTTTTATATCCATTAGTATGGCGTTTTCTTTCATGATGCTCTTGAAGTATTGTTCATCCAGTGAGCGGTACTCGCCATGCCCGACTGTCACTACTACAGCATCATAGTCGCTGCTGATGTTTTCGGTCATCACGAGTTTGTATTCATGTGCCACTTCGTTGTGTGACGCATGAGGGTCCACCACATGTACCACTACGGAGTACTGCATCAGCTCATGGATGAGGTTGATGACCTTCGAATTGCGTATATCCGACACATTCTCCTTAAATGTTACGCCCATCATCAGCACTTTGCATTGTCCGGGGTTTTTTCCTTTGCTTATGAGCATCTGTACGAGTTTCTTAGCTATCCAGGCCGGCATT
>JAIBCG010000004.1 GCA_019694295.1 Saprospiraceae bacterium | reverse complement strand
AAAAGTGTAGGGGTTTTTTGTTATTGTTTTAGGAATCTGTTTTCTATTATTTATCATCGATCCTTCAAGTTATGAATCTCACACTTTATCTTCAAAAACCCACATAAATAGGTTTTTACATTCAAATCAGTAATAACTGAAGACCCGTATGATTTTCTTACCATTACAGATGGCTCGACAGCAAAGTCATAATCTTTTACGTCAAAACGGTAGCCTACATTAGCTGTAAAATACTGGAAGGCAGTAGCAAAAGCTGATTCTTCTGCATCCGTGTTTTTGTTAAGTCTTGCTCTTATGAGATTCGGTACCGAGACACCAAAGCTTAGTTTGTCTTTATAAACACCGTAAATACCTGCTGTAGCGTCAAAATACTGTGCACCATCCAATGCTGCAAGAATAGCTGGATCACCAGGCTGCTGAAATGAGTTGTCACCTGCTTTTTTGTCAAGATTAAGTTGGTGGAATTCGGCATTAAGACCGATACCCATCTTCAGGCCTTCACTTGCCACCCAATTGTAAGCATAGGACAACTGCATTTTATACTTATTTAATGATGCTACTTTGTCATTCATCAACATTGCGCCCATACCTACTCTCTTGCCAATGAGCCCATCATACGACACGTAGTATGTTGTTGGGTTATTGGGTAAGGTAGTAAGTGCTGTGCGGTATGATCCATGAAAATTATGCAGACCGTTCATGCCTGCAGCACCAGGATTGACAAAATATGGATTCACAAGGTATTGCGAATTGGCTGATTCGTCCTGAGCAGACAATCTGACTGCAGCAGTGAGCATCAACATATATAGAATTAACTTTTTCATTCTTAAGGTTTTTTTTGAAATTTAACGAATCAGTTTAGCGGACTATGGTAATACTTCCCTTAGCTACTTCGAGATTGCCATTCTGGTTGATATATTCCAAAGCCCAGAAATAGCCACCTTCCGGTAGAGGGTTGCCTTGTTTGTCAACACCGTCCCAGTCGTTGGTATATCCACTTCGGGTCAGAAGCACTTTGCCCCATCTGTCGAATACTGTAAACTTATTCAGCGTAAAGACATTGGCACAGGCAAGTATCAGATAATCGTTGATACCATCTCCGTTAGGTGTAATCACGAGTCTTGCCTCATTGCAGTCGCGACCAAGCGGGCCTACAACTGTTTTGGTGATGGTACAATTATTTTTATCTTGCACTATTACCGTCAATGGTTCGTAGCCATCTACTATAGAGACATTCTGTCCGGTAAACGGATTTTGATTAAATTTATATTCGTAAGGCGAAACACCTCCTGTAACAATAGCCTTAGCCGTTGGTGTTGGGTTTGCACTTGTCACTAAATCAAGCGTTAATGCCGAAGGTGCTATGAGCTGTACCTGTTTGGCAGCATAATATTTCTGCCCGGTGGCATCCGTGAGTGTAACACCATAAGTACCTTCACATAAGTCAAAGGCAAGATTCTCATTGGTACCCTTCGCATTACTTGACCATACCCAAACGAATGGTTCAACAGCTCCGGCCGGTGGATTGGCAAGTAGGATACCATTGCAAGTACCCGGACAGCTTACACCATAACCATTATATTTATCAAATTGTGTATTCACGAGCTCAATGCCTGGTTTAGGAGGATTTATGTCCACCCCAACAGTATCCTGAATAACTGCAGTACAACCATTACCATCGCTAACAGTCACAAAATATATACCTGGAGCTAAGTTAACAGCCTTTTTGCCTGTCTGTGGTGGGATGGTACTCCACACATAAGTATAATTGCCTGCACCACCTGTAGGGTTAACCGATATCGACCCATCATTAGAAACCACCGAAGAAGCATTTGTACTGACAGAGGTAAGTACTATAGCAGGAGGATTCTGGATAACAAACGTTTCTGTCCTCGTACATCCTGACGCTACATCTGTGACTACTACGGTATATGATCCGGCTTTCAGGTTTGTGATATTTGGTGTTGTCTGCACAGGTGTGGTATTCCATGAGTATGTATAATTGCCGACCGGTGTAACGGCAGTGATGATTGATCCGTCGCTTCCTCCAAAGCATTTAGGATATTTGACTTCGCCTACAACATTGAAGTTCCCCTGGCCTTTAGGTACCACAATGCTCTTGAGTACCACTGTACAGCCTTTGGCATCGGTGATGGTTACATCCCATGTACCAGCAGGTAGATTCGTAATGGTTGAGCTGTTAGGTGAAGCAGGGCTCCAGTTATAACTATATCCTGTAGAACCCGAAGGAACCAGCTGGATAGCGCCACCAAATGTACCTTCACAATTAGCCGGTGTAACGTTTACTTCTACGCTAAAACCTTGGCCTGCCAATACTTCGAACGGACCAAACACAGCCGAGCAACCAGGATTGCCGGTATCTACTACAGTAACATTATATATGCCTGCACCAAGGTTAACAGGATTATTGCCTGTACCTGCAGGTATAGGAGGCGACCAAGTATAGCTATAATTACCTGTACCACCTGCTACATTGATCAGGATCGAACCAGAGTTACTGCCCGAACAGGCTGCATTGGTTATTGTATTGGTTTGCGTAAGATTGCAAGGCTGAGAGCAAGCTGTAGTAGTTATTGAAATATTCTGGTTGACAGAGATGACATCTACAGTCGCACCGCTTCCATTAATAAATTCGATAACACCTGTATTAGGGTTTGGAATGATATTTAGAGGTGATGTAGTACCATTGGCGCCTACCACATCAAAACACAATTCGAACAATACTGCATCATTCGGCAAGGTCACCGAACCACCTGACTGAGAGAACCATGTAACGACCAACAATCCGGGTGTACAGTTGAAGTTTGAAGAGCCACTGCAGTTACAGTTAAGGCTGAGTTGCGGGTTACAACTTTGAAGCACAACATTAGACAACAAGGCAGGGTCCCACTGTAGGGCAAACTCCATTGATTCTATAGCGTTGAAGCTTTTCACAGTGATTGGAATACATACCGTTTTGCCCGGGCAAGCGTCCTTATCGGTCACACTCAGTGTTACGGTACCGGCACCCGGCACTGTCACTTTGCCCTGATTGTAGGCCAAATCAAATGTTTTTCCTTTGGCATCCGTTGCACTTGCTGTAAATGTTCCCTGCGAGCCAAGAACGATGTTGCTGCTGGTACCCGGCCCTCCGAGTACAGTAAAGCACACTTCGAACAAAGTAGCATTCGCAGGTAAGGTAACGCCTGTTGCCTGTTGGCCGGCACTAGCCTGCCAGTTGAACTGCAAGAACCCACCCACAACGGCAAATGGCCCCTGACCGAGACTGCAATTAGCAATATTCAGCAAAGGATTACAATTCTGCACACTTGTAAGTACTACAACAGCCGGATCCCAGCTTACGCCAAACTTTGCAGTAACAAGGCTGTCAAAGTTAGATGCTGTTATTTTAACACATACATTCGAGCCGGTAGAAGCTGTCTCCTGTGATGCAGTAAGTGTCAGTTTTTCGTTTGTATTACCTCCGCACGGGCCGGTAGTCACCGATCCATTTAATAGGTTAAAGTCGGTAATATCACCATTTTTATCCGAGAAAAGATTCTTCGAAAACTGTTCGTCCTTGAATGCGACAGGCACTTTAGAGCCAAGGGGCTGCAAAACTTTGAAGCATATTTCAAACAGCGTAGAACCGTCAGGCAATGTATAGCCGTCAGGAGCTTTATCGGGGTCAGCAAACCAACTCAGAAACAGAGCCGTGCCGTTAAAGTTTATATCTGAGCCACAATTAAGGGCAATAGATGAGTTACAATTTTTTACACTCAAAAACTGAAGTTTTGTCACATCCCATTCGATCCTCATTTGCATTAGGGTGATGTTGGTAAAATCTTTCAAAGCTTTCACTTTTACACATACCTCTGATCCTTGATCACATTGTTCATCTGAGATGCCTATAGTAAATTTGTCTAATACGACTGTACCATTAATCAACAGATTTGCAGGTGTGGTGGGTGGAAATGATTCGAAAACATTGCCGCTTCCGTCTATGGCCTCACATACATAAGGTGCACCGCATGGTACAGTAATCTGGCTAAGGCCCGGAGCCTTTGCCTTGAGTGTCATTTTAAACAAAACTGACCCATTGGGCAGATTTTGCGGTTGGAAGTTTGGATCTAACCATGATACCTTTAACCCTTCCGGGTAATTTGGTGTTCCCGGTGGGATGTAATTTAGGTTAAATTCCTTCAACTGTGGATTAATGTCAGAAAAACTGACAAAATCTAGCTTACCGGAATCAAACAAAACCGTAAACTCGACCGAAATGTGGTTAAAGTTATCGGCTGTCACACTATACGTGATAGTTTCATCTACGTTAATGGTAGCATCTAAGGGGTTGATCTTGATCGTCGGTGCCATTGCAAATGTTTGTGCTACTGAAATGGCAAAAAAGAACAGGATCATTGAAATAAACTTGTTCATGTCCTAGGAATTGGGAAGTGATTGAAAAGGTTTTTGTTGAAAAATTGTTATTATCATCAAATATTAATTTCCTCTTATTAATTTTCTTGTCAGAAGAATATTGTCTGACTTAAGTGTTACAAAATATGTTCCGGCGGCAGGAAAATCCTTACGATTGAGTATCAGTTGGTTCTTACCCTGATAATAACGGGCATACTTTTGGTAAACCTGATTACCGTTAAGGTCTGTGACTATGATGCTGGCATTACCAGACTGAGGCATTACCCAGCTTATTTTTGTATTCTGAAGGAATGGATTAGGGTCAGGATTGTACAATCGGTATTTACCTTGCTCAGAATATTTTTCATTAACGTACAAGGGTGGTTTTACGTAAACGTACCCAATGCCTTTGATAACCGGCACTTCATTTCCAACAGAATCATAAGCTTCTGCAAAAACCGGTGAATCTGAAACAAAAACTGATGTCGAATCGCCTTTTGAGCCGACAACATCAAATATAAAAGTCAGCATAGTACTGCCATCTGCCATAATATTGCCCAAAGGCTGGAATGATGTCCATAGCAAGGCTATTTTTCCGGAAGCCAAGGTATCGGGGTCAGCACCAATCATATCGGCTGACAGGCCAGGCAGATTAAAATTTGATACTGTATCGTATTTGAGTACTGCCGGATTCCAGTTTAATGAAAATTGTAGCCCGGTCAGCTTATTGAAGTTTTTTACTCTGATGTTAACCTGTGCCTTGTCGCCTGCATGGGCAAAAGACGTGTCGGGTGTAAGGTAAAGCTGAGCAGACATGCTACCCACTGCTACCGATATATAAAAAAACAGGGTCAGTAATTTTTTCAAAGGATTCATACAATTATATTAATAAATTCAATAATTAAAAGCCTCAATTAAGTGCAAACTGTTTTGGTTAATATTGTTTTGTTTTGGTGTAATTGTAAAAATCGGCGAGCTTAGATTCATGATACGCATGTGTTTTATAAAATGTTTCTGCAATCACGAATTTCTTATCAACTTCTCTACGATTCGTTTTATTCATGGGATCATAATCTGCTAACAACTACCAAGGCTTCTTCCAGTGATAAAAATTAAAGACCCTGGCTTATCAGCTATACTGTTTGATAATTATGAGTGAATGAAATCTTCTCGCATCAGGTGCAGTAAAATAAATTTCTGCAATGACATCTGCTAAAGCAGCAAAAGGGCGAAGCAATAAAAGTGTAATCTTTTGTATGGGCATGGGATCTCATTTTTTACCGGCACAAGACCGGACGGTTTAAGTAATATGTTCGTTAGTTGCTCTATTGCATAAATTATGCCAAAAACATTTTCAATTTATGTAATATGTCTCATCTCACATTCACACACAAAGGTATCGGGGTTTATTTTAAAAGACCATACCCTGTTTATGGTAAATTTGATATTAAGAAAAAATGAAAAGTTTATAAAACCTCCTGACTGAAACACATTAATATATATACAAAATTCCTTACACTTCAATTTTACTCAACCTTGTGACTAATTTTTAGACCTCCATGAATTGATACTATAACATCCGTAATATTCCTTCGAAAACTTTACACGATGTGTATTTTTTTAACAAATAACTCCTTTGTATAATAATTAGAATGTGGCATTGAATTATCTTTGCGTCCAGTTCCATCAAAAGCATACTATGCCAAAAGACTCCTCCATCCGCTCCGTACTGATAATAGGCAGCGGACCCATCATCATAGGCCAGGCTTGTGAGTTTGATTATTCGGGCACACAGGCTTCAAGATCGCTCCGCGAAGAAGGCATCGAAGTGACACTTATCAATTCAAATCCGGCCACCATCATGACTGATCCGGTCACGACAGATAATATTTATCTAATGCCTCTGACCGTTGAATCCATCATCGAAATCCTCGAAAAACACAAAATCGACGCCGTACTCCCTACCATGGGCGGGCAGACAGCGCTCAACCTGGCACTCAAAGCAGAAGAACAAGGTGTATGGGAACGATACGGTGTACGAATGATTGGCGTGGACGTCGATGCAATAGAAAAAGCCGAAAACCGTGAACTCTTCCGGCAGTTGATGATAGAGATCGGACTAGATGTAGCACCGAGCTACATTGCCAATTCGTACCTCGAAGGCAAAGAAGCCGCACAAAAGATCGGCTTTCCGCTTGTTATCAGACCATCATTTACGCTAGGTGGTACCGGTGGTGGATTTGTAATGAAACCTGAAGAATTTGACGAAGCCTTAAAAAGAGGACTCAATGCGAGCCCTACACACGAGGTTCTTGTCGAAAAAGCGGTACTCGGCTGGAAAGAATTCGAGCTTGAACTACTACGTGACAAAAACGACAATGTAGTCATCATCTGTACAGTAGAGAACCTCGACCCTATGGGCATACATACAGGTGACAGTATCACGGTGGCTCCTGCTATGACCCTGTCAGACACAGCATACCAGGACATGCGCGACAAAGCCATGCTCATGATGCGTTCTATGGGCAATTTTGCCGGTGGCTGTAATGTACAGTTCGCCCAAAATCCGGAAACTGAGCAACTCATTGCCATTGAAATAAATCCACGTGTATCTCGATCATCAGCACTGGCAAGTAAGGCTACCGGCTATCCGATAGCAAAAATAGCCGCCAAACTCGCCATAGGATATACGCTCGATGAACTCAGCAACCAAATAACCAAAACAACTTCAGCATATTTCGAACCATCACTTGACTATGTAATCGTAAAAATGCCTCGCTGGAACTTTGACAAATTCGCCGGTGCCGATCACTTGCTCGGACTCCAGATGAAATCAGTAGGTGAAGTAATGGCTATAGGACGCAGCTTTACGGAAGCACTACAGAAAGCCTGTCAGTCACAGGAAAATAATCGCTCCGGCCTCGGTGCCGATAAAAAAGAATGGATAAACACCCAGGATATCCTCGAACGCTTAGAAAAAGCAAGTGATGATAGAATTTACAGAGTTAAAGACGCACTCCGCCTCGGCATTCCTGAAAAAACAGTGCACAAAATCACACTCATTGACCCTTGGTTCCTGAAGCAGATAAAGTCTTTGGTAAAAATGGAAGAGCAACTTATGCGCTACAATTTACCTGAAGATATACCTGCCGCTTTTTTCAGAGAATTGAAAGAAAATGGTTACTCCGATGCACAGATAGCATGGTTACTCCGAGTGGACGAATCGGCGGTAACAAGACAGCGCAAGAAACTCAACATGCTTCGTACCTTCAAGATGGTGGACACTTGTGCTGCAGAATTTGAAGCTAAGACCCCGTATTTCTACTCAAGCTTCGATACAGAAAATGAATCCATCCCATCTAAAAAGAAAAAAATTATTGTACTTGGCTCCGGCCCGAACAGGATAGGCCAGGGAATAGAGTTCGACTATTGTTGTGTACATGGTCTGCTGGCTATAAAAGAAGCCGGATACGAGGCCATCATGATTAACTGCAACCCCGAAACAGTTTCTACAGATTTTGACATAGCCGACAAATTATATTTCGAACCTGTGTACTGGGAACACATCGAAGAGATAATCGATCTTGAAAAACCCGACGGTGTCATTGTACAGCTTGGCGGACAAACTGCACTTAAACTTGCTGAAAATTTGTTTAAAAAAGGCATCAACATAGTTGGTACAGATTTTAAGTCAATGGACCTTGCCGAAGACCGTGGTTCATTCTCCGACCTGTTAAAAGTATTGGAAATACCATATCCTAAGTATGGTGTAGCTGATGATGTGGACGAAGCATTAAAAATAGCACACGAAGTAGGTTATCCTGTTCTGGTAAGACCCTCGTATGTACTCGGTGGTCAAAGGATGCGTATCGTCATCAATGATGATGAACTCGAGCGAAGTGTCCTTTCAATATTCAAACACCTTCCCGGCCATAATGTACTCATAGACCATTTCCTAGACCGCGCCAAGGAAGCCGAGATAGACGCCATCTGTGACGGTGATGACGTACACATCATGGGAATAATGGAACACATTGAGCCGGCAGGCATACATAGTGGTGATAGCTCTGCAATGCTTCCTACTTTCAGCCTTACACAAGAAGAAGTGGAACAGATGGCTTTTTATGCAAAAAAACTCGCCTTCGCACTTAATATCAGAGGACTTATCAACATTCAGTTTGCCATCAAAAACGGCAAGGTCTATGTCATAGAAGCCAATCCGCGTGCTTCACGCACTACTCCATTCATCGCCAAAGCCTACAAGGTGCCGTACCTGACCATAGCCACACATATCATGATGGGTACAAAAAAACTGAAGGATTACGACATTAAACCACAACTCGATGGTTATGCCATCAAGGTGCCTGTATTTTCATTTGAAAAATTTCCGGGCGTCGATAAAACTCTCGGACCAGAAATGAAGTCAACGGGCGAAATGATTTATTTCATCAAAGATCTTAAAGATCCATACTTCAGAGAGCTCATGAATGAACGCTCAATGTACCTATACTCATAAGCTGCTGTATTAAGCGATAATATTGTAAAACTTGGAACGTTATTTGCAACACATTATAAAAAAATATAAATTATATGTTGCGAATAACGTTCCTAATTTTCAGTATGTGTGCATTATTTAATTATGACACTTTAATGGCACAGCAATTGGATGGTTTTGTTAAAATGGGCGGTGGTGTCATACAGGCATCCAACTTGAATCTTCAGGTAAAGCCTTTTTTTATCTCCAAAACCGAAATCTCCAACAAAGAGTATCGTACATTTTTGCTTTGGTTAGAGAAAAATCGTTCAAGTGACGAGTTGGCTGAAGCTACGCAAGCCCTTGATGTGGCCCAAACCAAATTATTGCCAAAAAATTATCTGAAATCTTCTAAATACGATAATTATCCGATAGTTGGCGTGTCGTACAGAGCAGCTCAGCTATACTGCGAATATCTCAATGCCATACATCCCGGTCTTTCTGGAAAATTCCGCCTGCCGGATGACCGCGAATGGCTCTATGCTTCTGCAATATCTAATGACGACATGCTTCATTCAGAAATTGCCGCATCCAAAGATAAAAGCTATAATTTCAAACTGACCACAGAAAAAACTGCTCCAATGCCGGTGAATAGCCTGAAAGCTAATGGGTTCGGAATCTACAACATGGTAGGTAATGTAGCAGAATGGACCAACTCGCCCGGGAGAATAAAAGGAGGCAGCTGGAATGATAATGTTGAAACCTTAAATATTAAAAAACCGGGTAAATACAATGGTCAGACAGCACCTTCACCTTTTATTGGATTCAGGCCGGTTTATTTTGAAGAGCCGGTGAAGTAATCTGAAAAAATTCATTGAATGCCACCCAGCTGATGCGCGAATTGTACAATTCTGCCAATTGACTGAATATTTCCAGCCCTGTAAGCAAATATAGATGTTTGAACTGCCCGATATAAAGACCTTGGTATTCAATGTTTGACAAAGTGGGATACAGGCGACTGTATTTCAGATATTTACCACGTTGATAATAAGGAAATGACCTTACGAGAGAATCAAGCAACCTGTCGATGAAATGTGAAATTTGAATATTCGGATACAATACCTCGTATTCAAGTAATGAAATGATACAAAAAATATATCCATTAAGTACGTATGATGGTTTAGCTCCCGGATATTCTTCTATCCAAGGCAAACCTTCGGGCGTATTGATCAGAATACCGCCCTCTGCTCCTGGTACCATCATTGACTTTACAAGCTTATGGATAACAAGCTCTAATCTCTCATCCGGGTTTTGTTGGTTGCGCCTTAATGCTAGACTAAGCATGGTAGCCTGTGTAATACCGGCATACCACCTTCCTTTGAGTAGGAACTTGGGCAGCGGAATATTATAATATAGTATAAAATGATCTTCCGTCTCTGTACCTAATTTCAGCAATGTATCCAATTGAGCTTTTGCGTCAAGGAGAAATAGCTCTTCACCAGTTTTTAGATAAGAATTGAAGCACACCAGACCATAATAAGATGGATAGAAGGGGCTGCAATGATCCAATTTGCTTTCGATGCGGTGCTGGGCTATTCCATCCTTCATTTTCAGATGCTGTGCAAGGTCATTAGGGTGATGAAAATAACTGAATGTATGATAGAACAAATCGAGCTTATTCAATCTTTTGCGGTCGCAAATCTTGACTGTATCAGGTTTAATTTTCGGATAATCATCTATACCGGGCACCCATTCGGAAATGAATCCATACAGTTTCAGCAAAATGGTTTTTAAGTAATAATTGGTTGATTTATAAGGCATTAACTATTATTTCTCGTCATAAAAATGCTGGTACATTACAGGGCAACTAAGCATCATTGCAACAATGCAACTCTCATATTCTGTCAGAATGAACTATATTTGTATTCCGAAGTGTAAGGTACGGAATTTTCATGGAAGAAAAAAAAATAATAATCAGGCCCCAAAATGCTTTCCGGTTCAGAACTGCCGAGCTGCTTGAGTACCGTGAGATGATTTATTTTTTCGCCTGGCGCGACACCAAAATTCGTTACCGCCACGTCTTACTTGGTATCATCTGGGCTATAGTGCAGCCCTTATTTATGGCACTCGTGTTTACAGGCATTCTTCATACCGGTCTTAAGGTACCTACAGGAGACACACCTGTGTTCCTCTATTTTTTGTCCGGCATTATTGTATGGAATTTCTTCAGTCAGTCGGTTATTTTTTCCTCAACTTCGATGCTTGCCAATGCTCATATCATCCGCAAGGTGTATTTCCCAAGGCTTGCCGTACCCTTAGCAGCTATATTTACCAAACTCATTGATTTTGTTATCGATCTCATATTTTTTACAGTTGTGGCCTTGGTGTATAAATTTATATTTAACCACAACATCAACATTAGCGGTGTTTGGCTGGCATTGCTCCTTGCATTTCCTGTACTTGCCATTTTCACGACGAGTGTGAGTATTTTTTTATCGGGGTTAAATGTCCGGTTTCGCGACGTGCGCAATTTTATACCATATTTCATTCAAATCATGTTTTTTCTCACTCCGGTTATTTATACTACCAGGGCGGGAAACTACCCATTGCTAAAGACAATACTGGAGCTCAATCCACTCAATTTTTGTATCGAAATATTCCGCTCAAATATCACTGCAGAAACATTTCAGCTGATAACTATACCATGGGCTACTGTTGTGTTGCTTATTTTTTCTTATTTGGCAGCTATATATACTTTTCGAAAAATGGAAGATAACTTTGCCGATATGATATGAAAACAGCCATTGATGTAAAAGAAATCTGGAAAGAATACGTAAAAACGGAAAGCAGCGGGGCTAATCTGCGTGAATCCCTGCTCCGAATACCTCGGCAATTGTTCAAAACAAGACAAGAAAAATTCTATGCATTACAGAATGTCAGTTTTTCTTTAGAAAAAGGTGAATCAATAGCTTTGGTTGGCAAGAACGGTGCCGGC
Organism: Saprospiraceae bacterium; assembly: GCA_019694295.1. Taxonomy (GTDB): domain Bacteria; phylum Bacteroidota; class Bacteroidia; order Chitinophagales; family Saprospiraceae; genus JAEUUM01. The sequence continues at coordinate 80,113 of JAIBCG010000004.1, read as the reverse complement.
AAGTCAACTATGCTGAAAATATTGGCCAGAATAACGCCACCCACACGAGGCGAATGCATCATTTACGGAAAAATAGCCAGCCTGCTCGAGGTAGGAACCGGGTTTCATCCTGAACTTACGGGAAGAGAAAATATTTTCCTGAATGGTTCGATTCTGGGTATGAAGAAAAATGATATCAATGCACGCTTTGACGAAATAGTCGAATTTTCGGGCGTAGCATCATTCATTGATACACAACTCAAGAAATACTCGAGTGGAATGCAGATGCGGCTCGCATTCTCAGTAGCAGCCTTCCTCAATGCTGACATACTGCTTATAGATGAGGTTTTTGGTGTGGGCGATACCGAATTTCAGCAAAAATCACTGGAAAAACTCAGACAAATCAGTCAGGACAAAGGCAAATCAGTCATTTTTGTCAGCCATGATCTCGACATCCTTTCAAAGCTCACCACGCGGGGCATCTTGCTCCAGGACGGCTGCATTACCGCAGACACCGATATCCATTCATGTATAAGTAAGTACCGGGATAGTTTTTGAGAGTCGTTTTTTCATTGCAAAAGATTGGAATGAAAAAAAACTTTAATACCCGATTTTCTCTACCTCAATATGACCAGCTTACCAAAACCATGCTGCAGAAAATCATCCGCCTTGCTTGTGTAACTATCCCATTGTTTGCCGGCATCATCTTTGATGACCACCTGATAAAGATAAACTCCGTTCGCAAGCTTGTTGCCGTACATATCTGTGCCATCCCATTTGTAGTCTGTGACATGTGTACCTACCCTAAGTATGCCCAACTCCTGTTCTGTTATCTCTTTCACGAGCGAACCGGATACTGAGTAAATCCTTATGCGCACATGCTCAGGCGTACGGTCACCGGTGAGTGTATAAACAAAACCCATGGCAGTCGAAAACGGATTTGGGTAAGGTAGAAAACCCGAAACGGACTTTTGGTTAATGACCCTGAACCTTATCTTAAAATCCGATTGACCGGAAGCATTGTTGCTTGCATCTTTCGCCTGTACTAGCAATTCGTATTCTCCATCTTTCAGCTCGGCAGGCTTGTATATGGCTTTCGCAATGTTGCTTTTGCCGGTACCTTTTGCGGGTATAAAACTGACTTCTGAGCTGCTGATAGGTATGGCATCAAAAACGCTCTTACCCGGATATCTTAAAAATAATTTGAAGCTCGATGTATCCGTTAGTGAAATATATTTGTTTTCATCTTTTAACTCGATGGTTATCTCGGGTTTGGGCGACACTATATCACCATCAAGAATGTGTATTCCGTCAAATAATACATTCAACAAAGGATTTCGCCTGTCGGGTAACACCGTAAACCTCAATGAGGCCTGATTATTGAAATAATAGGTTTCGAGTTGTTCTGGTCCGGGGTTAATCTCGATATCCAATTTGTAATCTCCTTTGAGGTCAATGGTGTTTCGTTGGAAAGGGAATGTCATTTTTTCTCCGGCACCAATGGCAGGCTGCTTCTTCAATTCTACCTGCTGGCTCAGGTCTGCAGCCGTCAGCACATATTTCACCAATACACTGTCAGAACCAACACCACTTATGTTCTGAACCGGCATGTTAAGTTTCAGAATATCACCCTGGTCAATGGTATCTTTATGAAAACTGTAATCGGCATTTGCAGAGTTGAGAGCCAGTTCTGTCACGCCGGAATAGTAAAGCCTTATATATCGCACATAAGGTGCTGTTTTGAATAATGTATCCTTCAGGTTAACCACCACCTGCAGATACGGATATTGGCTGGCATCAATACTCGAAAGATCCGCTGATTTAGCCGACTTGAGGTCAAGCAGCAATTGTTTGTTTTGCTTTGATTTGTCGAGTCCGTAAACTGCAAGGTCTGAATAATCGCCATCTGCAGTATTTTCTTCAATATCTGCTGTTAGTTTGGTCCAGGATTTGGCAGGCCCTGCCAATGGTGTTGTCACAGAGCCTCTGTCCCAACTACCTTCAAGTCCGAAATTGAGGCTTGCCACATCATCTATATCTTTGCCAATGGCTTCCCCAAGTGGCTTTACGTCTTTTTGATACCCAAAAGAATAAGGTACGGCATTATTAGCTGTATTTCGGATTGACTTTGCTCCTTGCGCCTCGAGCAACTGAAAAATATTGGTACCCAGGGTGATACTATCTGCAGCCCAATCTTCAGGCTTGTACGAATTCTTGGCATCCTGTACCGTGAAAAACACCACAAAGTACCCGGAAGGTATTGTGTCCTTTAGAAATGAAATCAGGCTTGCACGCTTGGCAGGGTCGGCAGTAGGAAAAGGAAATGCTTTTCGCTCGCGCCAGTCGATAGGAGTCACACTTCCATATTTCCCTCCTTTCGGATTGATCCAGGCAGTACCCGTGAGCGGATCGATGACGCCAACATACACACCTGCTGCAATATCATTGCCATAGTTGATTTCAGTGAGACCGTTATTGATGTAATAGGCCGGATACAGTTCGCCTTGCCGTTTGAAATTTTGTATAAATACATCTTTTATATCGGTGATGAAGTACATCTTTTGGTCGGATGCTACCGGCTTAATATTTACAAGGTTGCCTTCATTAAACTGAAAATTATGTGCTATCGACCAGCCTTTTGGTGAATTTTCCTTATAAAAAAAAGATGAATATTGCCAGATGGCACCAACTCCAGTTTGGGTAGAATCGGGCGTTATTCTCCAGTAATATGTCACAGAATCAAGCATATTGATACCAGGCACCCATTCAATCAGGCCTCCTTTGGTGGCTATTGTATTCGATGCCAGACGTGGGCTGTTAAACAACCGGGTAGTATCTATTTGTATAAGATACGGCTTTTCTTTGGCTAATGGGTCGGCAGTACAAGCGATGAGTTCAAAATCCTCATTACTGACTATTGAATAATTGGGTGGCGAAACCGGTATAGCCGAATTGTCTGTCACAAAAAACATAAATCCTGTCTCACCATTTTGGCTAAGTGAATTGTTTTGTTCAGCAAGCGGAGAAGGCAATTCAACGACCTTATTATCGGTATCAACATCAATGTACAAGATATTTTGGCCAAATGCCTCTGCTTTAAACGAAGGCACTTTTACATGGATAGGCGTACGGAACGAGGGTGTCTTTATTCCGAAATCAGCTAGTGTTCTTATTTCGCCTGCCGGCAATTTCTGTCTGAGGGTGATGTTGATGCTATCTTCAATGTATTCGCCAATATTGGCCACATCAAAACTGATGCTTAGTGAGTCTGTCTGTGCTGTCACTATGGCAGGCTCCATCTTGAGTGTACTGATATCAGGTGTAAAGTCGGGACCGGGTGCGGTATGAATGGTATAAGCGGGATCTCCGTGGTAAGACATCTGCTCGATGAGTAGCTTGGTGTATGCAGTAGCATTCTTTGCCAACTCACTGTAGGAGTGTTGGAGCACTTCTCCGACGCTCTGTCCGTAACTGTCACCACCCTGCTGTCTGTAAAATTCGCCTGCAAACTGAGTCAATACCGAAGGATAACCGGAAAAAGACGTTGCCACAAAACCCAGAGCGCCTTTTTCTTTATAAAAACAAAAACCTTCACCTGTGCCTCTTGATGGTGTATGATAATTGCCGGAATAACACCCAAGTGAAAACATCAATGGGTACTTTCCAAAATTCTGATAATTGGAAGGATTGTCAATACTGAAGTCAAATGTGCCCACAGCCGAATGTCCGAGAAAAGTAATGATTGACACACCATTATTGATAAGGTCAAATATCTGTTCGTTCTGTGATACCTGGATAGGATCGGTACTGGTCTTGTAGAATCCGTGAACCCGACCACCAAAACGATTATTGGTGATGACAGGCACCACACTTTCGAGCAGATTGCGGAATGAATTTTGTTCATTTTTATTCTTGCCACCTCCCAGGTGGATGATTTCTTTTTTCCAGAGCTGGTCAGCAATGGTCTGTTGATTGTTGCCAAATGATTCGTAGTCCTGAATCTTTTTCAGATAATCAGCAATATCCTGTGGTGTCTGTGCAGCAATACGACCTAAAGCAAGCACAGGCGAATATTCGCCCTGCGACATGACTAACAAATTGTCCGAACCCGGCGTACCAAAAGTGGGAACATAAAAACTACTGTTGGATGGATTGGTCAAGTGCCCTGCTTGACGAAAATAGGCATATTCACGACCTTTTCCTATGATGAACAGGGATTTTGCAGCCGACCAGTTTTTCTTGATGAAATGGGCAAAATTCCTCATACTGATAAAATGTCTTACATTGCCATAGGCAAACTGATCATACAGGTCTTGGATATCAACTATAACAACTGAATGATTGCCTCCTGCATCACTCGCACGATAGTCAGCATATTGCTGAACAAAATTATTGCCATTGCCGTCGTCGTACAGTGCCGGGTGGCTGATGATTACAAAATCAGCATTTAGCTTTGAATAATCCTTAAAAACGATCTTTGTAAGTGCTGTTACAGCCAAGGGTGTAGCACCGGAATGCAGCAGAATATCCTGTGTTTTGGAAGAAGGTGGCAGATTAAATCTTGTTATACCATTTGAAACCTCACCCGTCATTCTGTATGCTTTGGTCATGTTGTAGAGCAAAGGTGATCCTCCGCCCTGAAAAAAGCCCTGAATCTCAAGGTATGAAGTATCAGCAGAAGCGGGTATTTCGAAGCGATTTTGCGTGAACCCGGAATAAATAAGGCTTCTTTGGTACCCAATCTGTACAGTAGCCACGCTGAATCCCTTCAGACTGGCACCGTCATCGTTTATCTTTATTGTATTAGATGCTGCCAGAAGACCGACCGGCACCTGAAATGTTGTATCCAATATACTCAGAGCCTTGAAAAATTTATTGGCAAATAGTTGGTCATTGAGATACAGACTCAAATTATGGTCACCGATACCTCCATACACCCGAATATGGATGCTAATGCTGTCTTCATTTGGTGAAACCGACTGAATGGTTAAAGGTGCAGAAAAAGTCTTGCTCACGCCGGTGCCATATCCTTCACCTGTATCAAAGCTCGAGAATATTCCCGCGTCGGCATCACCTGCCTTAATCCTGCTATTGGGGAAAGAAAATACGGAAGTAGTAAAAACATCCTCTATCAGCTTTCCTGGCTGATTAATATTGTTTGGGATTGAAATAAGCCTATTAACACTCGCAGTGTTTTCCCAAGTCAGAAAATAATAGATCGTATCATTTATCAACGAATATTCGGGGTTGAGCAAGTCTTTTTCAGGATTATTGTATAAAAATTTGTCAATCTCTGACCTCATTTGCTGACCATAAAACTCGATGTAATCATTTTCTGAAAGAAGCGAATCTGTTGTAGTAAAAATGGAAACCTCCTTCCCCATTCTGTAGAGCTGGAAATTTTTTCCTTGTACACTATTGACCGGCACACCGGCAGCCTGCAGAACCGCATAAGGTATGCGGTAAATTCTATCCTGAAATACCGGAAATTTATAATACTCTTTTCCAGGCTTTATCCATTCGTTGCCATACAGCGTATCCTGCCCAGTGACCATTTGTGCAGTCAAAGTAAACTGCATCAGACACACAAGTACCAAAACAGGGAAATATTTCATTATAAATTTCATACACAAATTTTACCAAACAAGAACATCAATACAAACCATATTATTATGCAACATTGCCCGTCTTAAAATAATGTTGACAACAAATCATCATCCACAAGGTTTGGTAATGTCACCTTCAGATTGGGATTATCGTCCATGGCGCGTTTGATTGCGAACATCGCCTCTTTGTTTCTTGCCCAGCTCCTTCTGGCTATACCATTGTTCACGTCCCAATGGAGCATTGATTCGAGTTTGTGCTGTGCATCCGGCGTGCCATCCAGTACCATACCAAAACCACCATTGATTACTTCGCCCCAGCCTACTCCACCGCCGTTGTGCAGGCTTACCCATGTAGCACCTCTGAAGCTGTCACCTATAACATTGTGCACAGCCATATCCGCCGTAAAACGCGAACCATCATAAATATTTGAAGTCTCGCGATAAGGCGAATCGGTACCCGAAACGTCATGGTGATCTCTGCCGAGTACGACCGGAGCGGTTATTTTTCCTTCAGCTATGGCTTTGTTGAAGGCACTTGCTATCTTAATTCTTCCTTCAGCATCTGCATAAAGGATTCGTGATTTCGAGCCTACTACCGGTATATTTTCATCCGCCTTTTGTATCCAGATGAGATTATCGTGCAACTGTGGCATTATTTCATACGGGGCCGTTTTCATTATTTCTTCAATTACTTGGGCAGCAATACGGTCAGATGTATCGAGGTCAGATTTTTTTCCTGAAGTACACACCCACCTGAATGGCCCAAAACCATAATCAAAACAAAGTGGTCCGAGAATATCCTGCACATAAGAAGGATATTTAAACAAATCGCGCTCCTTGTCAAGCCAGATATCGGCTCCAGCTATACCGGCTTCTTTGAGAAAAGCATTGCCATAGTCCCAGAAATACATTCCCCGCTCACATATTTTATTGATAAGATCAACGTGTAGCCTCAGTGTTTTTCGCACTTCTTGCATAAACTTAGTTTTATCAGTATTGAGTAGCTGTTTGGCTTCCTCAAAACTGTAGCCGACGGGTGCATAACCAAGGTCATCGATATTGTGGAGTGAAGTCTGGTCAGAGCCGAGCTCTACCTGAAGGTTTTGATCGTAAATTGCCTGCCAGAGGTCAACCACATTACCTGCATACACCAGCGTGATGGCGGTTTTATTTTCGCGGCATTCACGTATTCTGGATATCAGCAAGTTAAGATCCGTATATACATTTTCTGCTTTGATATAGCCGTCAGTTATTCTTTGTCTGACGGCATCAGGGTCCACTTCTGCGAGCACACCTACTGCTCCGGTAATGACGGCTGCCAGCGACTGTGCGCCAGACATGCCACCCAAGCCTGAGGTTACAAACACCTTCCCTCTCAAGTCATCCTGCCCTACTCCGTTTAGTCTGCCTGCATTGAGCAAAGTAAGGGTGGTCCCATGTACAATACCTTGTGGGCCAATGTACATAAAGCTACCTGCTGTCATCTGACCGTATTGTGTAACTCCAAGGGCGTTGTACTTATTCCAGTCGTCTTTTGATGAATAATTCGGAATCATCATCCCATTGGTAACTACCACACGCGGAGCATTTTTTGAAGAAGGGAAAAGCCCTAGTGGATGTCCCGAATACAATACAAGTGTTTGTTCATCGGTCATTTCGGCCAGGTATTTCATCACAAGCCGGTATTGAGCCCAATTCTGAAAAACAGCACCGTTGCCACCATAAGTAATCAGCTCGTGCGGATGCTTGGCCACCTTATAGTCAAGGTTATTCTGAATCATCAACATGATAGCAGCAGCTTGTTGCGATCTTGCCGGATAATCATTAATATCCCGTGCTTTCATTTCATAGTCAGGCCTGAAGCGATACATATAGATACGGCCATAAGTATTCAGTTCATCGGCAAATTCTTCGGCTAGTATTTTGTGAAATTTTTTGTCAAAATATCGGAGTGCATTCCTTACGGCAAGCTGTTTTTCTTCACGTGAGAGCAATCCCTTGATGTTCCTTTGCGGAGCGTGACTTACACTGTGGTCGTATGGCTTCTTTTCCGGAAGCTCATCAGGAATGCCCACCAGAATAGATTTTTGAAACTCGGTTAATGTCATAATTCATATTTTCAACAACAAATTTAACCCATTTCAGCTGTTAAAGCAAAGTAAAATCAATTTTTTGAGTGTGAATTGTTTATGAAACTTGAAAAGCCAACTTATTGAAAGAACTTGAACCATAAAGTAATGCATTATTAATAAAATATCGTTTATAATTACTGTACTTTTGCTTGAGGACATCCACATTTCCGTAAGACTACAGCAAGACTGCTTTAATATTTATGTTGAAGGAGCAAATATGACCTTATTCAAATTGAACACATCTTAACAATTAAATTATCATATAATATTAATAAATAATTTGTGATAAATAACATTATCGTTTAAAAATTAAAATATCAACAATCTTAATGTTAAGTGTTAAAATATTTGCGCTGGATTTTGACATTTAAATAAATATCCGTATTTTTGGCTAATCAAATAGTGAGTCCTTCAAAAAACCGAACAACATCATGCAAAATGTAAAACACATTTGCAAACGAACAGTACCAAACATCGCACCCCAATTTCAGCCGTGTAAAATACTTTTTCTACCAGATTGTCTTATGCATTTATTGAAATAAGCATAATGACCATCGGTGAATATGTCAACCAAAAGAAACCACACATGCAAACGAGAAAAACCAAGATTATAACTTTAATTATTGGTATCTGGGCAGTCACTCTATTCTCTCTGTTCGGCCAAGTAACTGTAACGCTGAACGGTCCAAACTATGTACCGGTTGGTGCCAATTGCAAAACTAGCTTTTCTGCCACCAAAAATGATTTTACTTTCACTGCCAATGGCTGTATGCTAGACCTTGACAACGACGTTACTGTCTCGCAGGACAAAACTGTAGTGCCGGCAGGTGATAACATAACAGTGACTGTAGATGTCAACTCACCGGGATGCCCTCCGAACCAGTTCGTTTTTATTCTTCCGGCTAAAGATATTACTGCTCCGGTATTCAAGGTACAACCTACACCCATCACCGAAATCGTTTGCCAAGGCTCCGGGAACCAGACGTTTTTTAATTCATGGCTTGCTACACATGGTGGTGCTGTCATTGAAGATAATTGTACAGCATCCGGCAACATTGTCTGGACAACCGACCCTGCCAATCCACAAATGCCGACTGATTATTGCACGCCTGGTGAAGTGAGTGTTTTCTTTAAAGCGACCGACAAGGGCGGTAATGTTGTCAGCTCAAATCCGGCTGTGTTCAGAATCATTGACAATAAAGCTCCCAACATTATAAGCAAACCTTTCCCGGTATCGTTTGAATGCAATAAATCAACCAACTACAATACTGAATTAACCAACTGGGTCAATACGCTTGCAATGAACCAGGCTAAAGTATCAGATGAGTGTATAAGCGTCAACAACATAAGCTGGAGTGTAAAAATAGACAATGGCCCGGAACATTCCATTCCTACCCAACTTACTATTGACAGTAAAAAATGTAATGTATCAAAATCCATCGTGTTCATCGCTCGGGACGCATGCAACAATGCCGCAATATTCGATCCGGTTACTTTCAAAATTACTGATGGTATCCCTCCTTTAGTACAAAAACCAGCTGCAGACTTTACTCATCAATGCAATGGTTCTGTAGGCAATGCGCTTGCATTTTCGGGCTGGCTGAGCAACAGAGGTGGTGCAAAATTCACCGACCAGTGCCTTGACAGTCTTTCGCTTACTTATTCAACCATTCCGGCTAATCCTCAAGTACCCGCCAACTCGTGTAACGGAAGTACCGAAGTAACCTTCAGAGCAACTGACGCCTGTGGTAACATCGCTGAGACAAAAGCAAAATTTATACTAAAAGATGAAGTTGCTCCGGTAATCAATAATGTTCCGAAAGACACACTGTTCTATTGCTCAATGCCTGCTTTGCCTCCAGTACCCAACAACATAACCGCTACCGACAACTGTACACCAAATCTATTCCTTGATTTTAGTGAAAAATACGAATCAGGTCCATGCGGTCCCAATACTATCATAAAAAGAACATGGAGTACCCAAGACAATTGTGGCAATATCCGAGCAAATACGCAAATCATTCAGATAATTGACACTTTGGCTCCTGTACTTACAGGTATTGTACCCAATGATGTCACGGTCAGTTGTGAAAACATTCCTGCAGCACCGCCTGTCAACCTCTTCACAGCTACTGACGACTGTAATGCAAGCGTTCCAATCGAATTTAAAGAAATTAATAAAGCCGCCAGTTGCAACGCAGGCTACCCCATTATAAGACTTTGGATAGCAAAAGATAATTGTGGTAACGCTGATACCCTTTCGCAGAAAATATACGTAATTGACAATCTGCCACCCGTATTGCTAGGCGTACCCGGCGACGTAACGGTTACCTGCAGCAACATTCCTACTGCCCCTGTCATAGGTAGTGGTATTACAGCAACCGACAACTGCGACACGAATGTGAAAATCCTACTTGATGAAGTGTCCACCCTCGGAGTATGTAACAACAATAAATATCAGATAACCAGAACCTGGACTGCAACCGATGATTGTGGAAATTTTGTATCAAAACAGCAGAAAATAAGTGTTACTGACAATGATTTCCCGGTATTTACTGGTGTTCCGGAGAATATTACCGTTGACTGCAGTATGATTCCGGGCATTCCTCAGCTGGGAGGGAGTTTTAAAGTAACGGATGGTTGCGACCCAAATGTCAATGTCACTTACAGCCAGACGACAACCCAAAATCCGGATTCTACATCATGCGATCATTACAGTTATCAGCTTACGCGGTACTGGGTAGCCAACGATGACTGCGGCCATGTCACTACTGTACAACAAAAAGTTACTGTACAGGACAAGCTGGCACCTACCTTATATTGCGTAGATACATTTGTAATTGCTAATAATCCTTTGCAATGTAAAGCTGTAAGTGGTATCAACGACCTGGTATTTTTCTCGCATGGCTGTTCGAGTATTAGTGGTACCGACTCCGTTACCCAAACCCTCTTTCTTACACACTCGGGCGCCGATGTAATGATATCACCGGTTGATGACCTTCATTTCAGTTTGCCTGTACAGGGCGTACCTGCAGCTTATCTTACCGGCAATATACTGTTAAGGATTGACCTTAATAATGTTGATGCCGAGGAAGTATCTGAATTTTTCAGAATATATACAGAAGATGGTAATTTGCTCGGACAGACTCAGCACACTGCCGGACAATGCGGCAATTCATCAACATTTTTTACGAGCATAACGCCCGACAAAATCAATCAATGGGCCTTTGACGGTTATGTATCATTTACACTTAAAACGAACGGAAATGGTGTTAATGCCATCAATAATTTCTGTCAGGGTGGCAATGTTAAGCTTTCTTTAAAATTTGATTATATCACTTCTCCAAAAATTAGTTCAAAACTTTTTTACTCGGTTGACAAAGCACCTTTCAAGCAATTCGTACCCGGACTCCTGGAAACTTTCAGCCTTGGCAATCACGAAATCAAGGTTAAAGTGGAGGACTGTGCAGGTAAATTTGATTCGTGCAATTATATTTTGAAAGTAAAGGATGTGGATGCCCCTACAATCAATTGCCCTGCTGACATAACTGCTGAAACACTACCACTTGATTGCAATCTGATTTACAATCTCCCTCCACCTGTAAATGTATTTGATAACTGTGGCTTTAGTTCACTTTCCAACACCAAGACCACACCTACCAATATTTTCTTTCAGGATCATCCGCAAGCGGGAAAAATTCCGCAAGACATTATAGCCAATTTCTTCGGCCAGCCACCAATAGCCAATGGTTCATTAAAGATTTATTTGAAGGCAGATATTGCCAACAACGGTGAATTTTTCTTCGTGTATGATGAAAACAATAATTTGCTCGGCCAGACAGGCAAAGGGCTACCGGCACTTGAGTGCAACGAATATCAGGAATTCAGCATTCCGGTGACGCAAACTCAGATTTCGCAGTGGTCTTTGGATGGTGTCATTCGTTTTACCTTAAAGGCTAATGCCAACACCAATAGCTATACCGACTTCATCAACCCTTGTGGTACACTTGATGCCAAAGGCAAAGATCCGGTGAGTATGGTATATTTCGAGCTCATCTATCCGGCCTACGAAATCCATTATATCGTCCGTGATTCGAACAATGTGATACTTACTTCGCAGCAATATTTTTCCGGAAGCTCTAAGGTAGAATTACCTGTAGGTAAAAATAAAATAAGCTATACCGTAGTGGATGGTGGAGGCAACATAGGCAGTTGCAGCTTCAACGCTACCATTTTGGATAAAACACCTCCAAAACTGACTTGCAAGGCAGGTACCATCATCGACCTTAACCCATCGGGTCTTATACCTACCATTGTAAGTCCTTATGACTTGCTCGTGGATACATTGTTCAAAATAGACAATTGTGGTATCGAGACCTTTACCGTCACACCAAACAACTTCAACTGCCAAATGGCCGGACAAGGTACTACCATAAAGGTCATTGCCCGAGATTTTTCCGGAAACAAAGACAGCTGTAGTTCTATTGTATTCTTCAAGAATGAATCCCTAACACCAAGCATTTCGCTTGATACATGTGGTGGAAAATTGACCTTTATCCCGGACACGACTTTCAAGACACCAACACCCGGTACAGGAAATTTCTTCAACTACTCCTGGGTAGGGCCGAATAATTTTACTTCCAATCTACCTTCACCTGTATTACAAGCACCTTCAGCAGCTTACAGTGGTGTATATACGCTTACCGTCACCGGTCTCACAGGTTGTCAGTCATCAGGTAGTGTTATGGTAAATATTGATCCGTCCGGATTATTCAAACCAACGGTTTATTCAAACAGTCCGGTATGTGAAGGTGACTCAATCACCATTTATACCGACTGGAACAATGCTCTAAACTACACTTGGACGAATGTCAACACACAGCAACAATTTGTAACTGCCAAGAATTACCTCTGGCTGCCTGCAGATATCAAATTTGCAGGAGCATGGAGTGTAAAAGTGGGACTGAATATTGGTTGCAATTCGCTCAATTCTGAAACACATCAGGTACTTGTGTCATTATTGTCGGTAACTACACCTGATACCATACAAGCGTGTAAGGGCATTCAGGTACAACTGAGTGCACAGGCCATTGCCGGTGCCTTGTTTGAGTGGACTGCACCTAATGGGTTCAAATATCCGGGCAAGAATCCGAATGTACCACCAATAGACGGTGTTTACAAGGTTTTGGTCAAAAATGCTCAAGGCTGTATCGGAAAAGACAGCTTGTATGTACATGTAAATGACCGACCTGAGATAACCGCCATCAGTCACTCGTGTCCGGGATGTGTAAGTGGTACAGAAGCTTGTACTATAGAACCATCCGTCTTTCCTATTGATACAGGCAATTATACTTATCAGTGGTTCAATCCTTCAGGTGGGCTGTTTAGCATAGACAGTGTAGCATCACTCGCCAATATCTCAGCCAATGCCGGCGGCCAATATCAACTTATTGTTACCGATAAGTTTTCAGGCTGTTCTTCAACTCCGGGCAAAATTGACGTAAATCTCAATAATACACCTGCCACCCCACTTATTACTCAAGATGATTCGACCTTGCCTGCCAAGCTCTGTGAAGGCCAACCTTTGATCATCAAATTGACGTCTAATCCTTACAGTGGTGACGTAAAATACATCTGGACAACGCCATTGGGCAAAGACACCACCACTGTGCCGTCGCTAACTTACGGATCTTCTACCGTCAACAATGCAGGCATGTACCAATTACAGGTACTCATCAACGGATGTTTGTCGAATGTGTCTAATGAAATATTTGCCGAGGTGTACCCTATCCCTTTTCCACCACCAACATTTACCAACTCTCCGATATGTGATGGTGACACACTAAAATTGTTCGCCGACCTGATACCGGGTGCCACTTATGAGTGGGTAGGGCCTACAGGTGTATTTTCCACACTCCAGAATCCCCTTATTGCCGATGCCAAACCGGGAGACTCAGGTACCTACCGAGTAAGAATAACTGTCAATGGCTGTACATCACTATATTCAGCAGCTAATAATGTTTTTGTAGGTAGTATTCCTGCAGCGCCATTTGTAGAACAGCAATGCAACGGAAGTGTATGTGCTTCTGATCCTGCAGCCGGTTGTTTGCTTAAGGTTATTGCACCACAGGCAGGAAGTGGCAGTAGCTTCAGCTTGTATAATTCTGCAGGTGTTCTGCTTGCCGGCCCACAGCTGAGCGATTCGTTATACCTCAAGAATTTAACACAAAGTGGTTCAGGACTAAAAACCTTCTACGTTACTGTGACTACCAATGGATGCGAGTCGCTTCAATCCTTACCGGTGCAGATACAGCTTGACACCATTCCTAAGCTCAAGGCCAATGCAGGTCAGGATATTTTTATCTGCGAAAACATTCCATTACAGATATGTGCTACAGCTGTCAATACAGGATCAGGGCAATGGTCACAATTAAGCGGACCTGTTGTACAAATCCTTACACCTTTTGATGCCTGTAGCAACATTGCAGGCAGTAAGGGTGGGCAAAACGTCAGCTTTGTATGGTCTTTGAGCAATGGGGCTTGCCTCCATTACAGCCAGGACACTGTAAATGTAAGCATTTCGGAAAAAATGCAGGCATCAGCTGAGACACCGGTACAATTGTGTAAAGATGAGCCTGTATTCATCAATGCCTTAGCAGGCAATGGAGTGTGGACCCAACCAGATGCACAAGCCAGCGCCGGCGTTGTCATACAGAATCCGGCTTCAGCATCTACGGCAGTATTCAACCTAAGTGCCAATAATTCTTACATATTTGACTGGGTAGTGGACAACGGTGCTTGCGGAACGGAAATTGCACAAGTCACATTGGGTATATATGACGACCATGCTTTTGCAGGTGATGACAGGGCAGACTGCGGTCTGGGATGTTTAAAAATACCATTGCAGGCAGATATTCCTGTATTTGGCTCTGGAGTTTGGTCATCAGCCGACAGTATAGTATTCTTCAAAGATCCGTTTAACCCGGCAACCGAGGTGTGCGGACTCAAAAACGGCATCCACAAATTTGTCTGGACCACCAACAATGGTGTTTGTGGCAAAAATTCAGTAGATACTATTATCATCAATTATCAGTATCTGTCACTGGCAGTTACAGACACGTTGAATGTTACTTTTGCTGAATCAGGTTTTATCGATGTATTGCAAAATGATTCGCTGGTGTCTGCCTACACTTTAAAAATGATACAAACTCCATCCAAAGGCAAGATAAATAACCTGGGCAATGGCAAATTTATCTATTCACCAAATCCGGACTTTATCGGTGTTGATATCATGAAATATGCATTGTGCAGTAATCTTTGTCCGGATGAATGTACAGAGGCAGAAGTAGTGTTCAATGTAGGTGGTGACATCAAGTGTAATGCACCTACGATCATCACACCAAATGATGACGGAGTAAATGATGCATTCATTGTACCTTGTCTGGCTATAGAGAACCAGTATCCGGCCAATACGGTATCTGTATTTAACCAATGGGGTGACGAAATATTTCATGCATCACCTTACAATAATGACTGGGAAGGTACATACAAGGATAATCCTGTACCACCCGGCACATATTTTTATGTGATAGATCTTGGAGACGGAACCAAGCCATTTGCCGGATTTTTAATAATAAAAAGGTAAACCAGTATTGACCATGAAAAAAATAATTTACACAATATTGCTCACTATACTATGTTATGGAACCAGCTCAGCACAGCAGTTTCCTAACTACTCATTATACATTTATAATAAAATGGCATACAATCCGGGCTATACTGGCATTCCCGACGCTCCGTGTTTCCTGGCGCTGCATCGTAGTCAGTGGATAGGCATAGAAGGCGCCCCAAGTACACAGATAATATCAGCCAATCTGCCATTTCTCAAAAAAAGACTCGGCATCGGGCTTCAGCTTACCAACCAGAGCATAGGTATTACCAGAATTTTTTCTACCGACATGAATTATGCCTACCACATACCCATTGGCAAAGGTGAGCTGAGTGTAGCACTCCAGGGAAGTCTGAGATACTATGCAGAAAATTACAATGACACAAGACTACATGCTACACAGGGTGTCAATATTGACAATAGTATTCCGGTCGGGCTACAGAATAGATATTTACCTAACTTTGGTACAGGCATCTATTACTCTGCAAGCAATTATTATTTGGGAGCATCTGCAGTAAGGCTTATACAGAACGACATAGATTTTGGCAATAACGACGAATTTATTTCTTCTGAAAAACCCCACTTTTTCCTGATGGGCGGATATTCATTCATACTAAGTGACCAGGTAAAGCTACAGCCACAGACGCTTGTTAAATATGTAAACAATGCCCCGGTTGATATTGAAGTGTCTGTCGGGCTCGAATTGCTTGAAAAATACATGTTTGCCTTAAACTACAGGGCAGGTGGTGAAATAAAAGCCGGTTCAGGCGATTCGGCTGATATAGTATTCGGTGTTCAGTTATCAGACAGATTTATGTTTGCTGTAGCATACGATATTACACTCTCCAAATTAAGAAAATACAACAATGGTTCGGTAGAAGCTGCACTGCAGTACTGTACAGGCAAATTTTCAAACAGAGAAGTGGCCAACCCTCGATTTTTTTGATAAAAACGCACAGAGAAGTTTAACAAAAGACGAAGCCGTATCATAAAGATTTTCTCCTTGACACTTATTTGAGAAATGAGATTTTTATCCGTTAATCTTTAATAGATTTGCTACGGTTTGGTAGTATTTTATAATATTTGTGAATTGATTTTCGTTCTTAGTATAATATTGATAAAGACATGATTAAAAAACAGCTTTCAATTATTATTGTTATCCTTGTTTGTTTTACATCTTTTAACATTCAAGCGCAGGAGTCATCTAAGTCCAAATCGGCTTCAAAACTTTACGAACGTGGTGAAAAACTGATATTGGTCAACAATGCAGCACGTATTAACACCAAAGGTCTTGAGACATCACCTTGTTTTTACAATAATGGGCTTTTGTTTGTTGGAGAAAAGAAAACGGGCCCTATTGACCGAAAAACAGGTTTGCGTTACTTTGACTTGTATTATTCTGAAATAGATAAAAATGGCAATGCCTTACCTTCTGACAGATTTTCAAAGTTCATCAGCAGCCCTTATAATGAAGGGGCGGCTTGTTTTAATAATGATGAAAGCATCCTTTATTTTACTAGCAACAATCAGCAGAATGGTGTAGCTAAATCAAACGGCAAATCGGGTGTAGTATTAAAAATATTCCAGGCACAACGTGGTACCGATGACTGGATTAATGTTCAGGAATTGCCTTTCTGTTCTGACAATTTCAATACGGCACACCCATCACTGTCTGCAGATGGCACAAAATTGTATTTCGCATCAGACAGGCCTGGTGGTCAGGGTGGTATGGATATTTATGTATCAGAAAAAACAGGTAATAGCTGGGGACCACCCAAAAATCTCGGGCCCAAAGTAAACACTGATGGCAAGGAGTTATTCCCATTTGTATATGGCAATGATGTGCTTTTCTTCTCTTCGTCAGGCCACAAGGGTTTAGGCGGCTTGGATATCTTGTTCACGGATCTTACAGATGCAGAAAATTTTGAACCGGTATTGCTCGACGAACCGATAAACTCAGCCAAGGATGATGTTGGGTTTATAATGCAAAACAATGGCCAGAGAGGCTTCTTCGCATCTAACCGCACAACCGGCAATGGCAGTGACGATATTTATTCTTTCGAGGTAAAAGATGGTACATTGCTCAATAAGGTAAACATGGATACCAAACTCAATATTACCGTAGTGGACAATGCTAACAATCAAATAATACCGGGCACAGCAGTATATATGGTCAAAGCCGGAAAAGACGGTTCGCTAGAGGATGAAGAATTCTATGATGTAGAGCTTGTAAAGGAAAACACAAACACTACCCAAATACAACTCACAAGAAAGAAAACCATGGACCTCGGCGAGCCAGCAGGATTTACAAATGATAACGGGCAAATAAGCCTTACACTCGAGCCTAATCAAAATTACGTGTTTTTTCTAAAAAAACAAGCTTATGACTTGAAGGAGCATTTTTATGCCACAAACAGCAAACCGGGGAGCCATAACATAAGCATTCCAATTAAACTCAAAGATTGTGCTACCGTAGCTGGCATAGTCACCAACCAAAAAACAGGGGCACCAATTCCATTCGCCGACTTAAAAATCTCCAAATCATGTACAGGTGAGGTCATACCAATGACTGCTGATGGGGAAGGAAAATTCGAAATCTGCTTGCCACAGACTTGTAGTGCCACATTCCGCGCTGAGAAACACGGATACATACAAGGCCTCATTAATGTGACAAACCCTAAAGGCAATATCAACCAGCTTACTGCCGAAGTAAAGCTACTTCCTTTCAACAACACGCCTGCAGATAAGATAGAGGCCGAAGGAACAGGCACGATAGCAGAAGGGAGCGTCATTGTACTCGAAAACATATACTACGACTACAATAAGGCTCTTATAAGACCGGGTGCAGCTAAAGAGCTCGATGCGCTCTACCGTTTGTTGAAGCAATTTCCGGCAATGAGGATCGAACTTTATTCGCATACAGACAGCCGTGGCGACAATGCTTATAATCAAGAATTGTCAACTCAGCGCGCATTTTCAGCTAAAAATTATCTCGTAGCAAGAGGTATCGAAGAAAATAGAATAACAGCGATAGGCAAAGGCGAAAGTCAGCTCCGCAATAAATGCGCAGATGGTGTCGAATGTACAGAAGAAGAACACCAGTACAACAGACGTACAGAAGTAAAGGTTGTAAGTCTTGGTGATCCTGTAGAAATACGATACGGCAACAAAGGCCCGGAAATCATTGATGCTAAAAAAACTCAGGGTACATCGCGATAATACTCCTTGTTTTATTGGCTGTCAGCTAAAGATGTATTAGTTTTACAGTTAATATGGCATCTGCTAAAGATAAAAAATCTGCTCTCAGTTCATTGTATTCTGCTGCTCTTCATCAGGCTCCGGAGTATGTAGCCGGATTATTTGCCGAGCAACCTGAACAAAGATTGTACTTCCATAGTTACGATTATTGTGTTCATTTGTCCAATTTGGTAATGAATGGAGCCGCAGAACTCAACATCAACCCTGAATCTGCATTCAAACTCAGGATCGTTGCCTGGTTTTATGCAGTAGGCAGGCTGTTCGAATATGAAAATTTCTTGCCTGACAGCCACAGACTAATGAAGGAATACCTTTCGGCCTATGACATAGCACCGGCAGACATGCCTTCTTACGATTTTTTTAGGCTTGATGATTCAGGTATTGACGACCATCTCGCCGTAGGGGTACTCAAAGATTCGCTTACTGTCATACGGCACGGCCTTGCAGATTACCATTCTCCCGAAATCTTAAAAAAAGAAACAGAAGATACTTTCGGCATTACCTACTCAGACCAAGAATGGAACAACATAAGCTATCACGACCTCAGCAACAAGCAACTCTGTACATCTTGGGGTGTCCGTCATTTCAGTAGCCGATATAACCTTGCCTTGCTCAACTTAAGGCAACAAACAGCCATACTTGCTCAAGACAATAAACCGGCAAAACCCAAAAACAATTTCAACCCCACCATCTATAATTTTTTCAGGATAAGCTTCCGCAATCATATAGAATTAAGCGCTATGGCTGACAACCGAAGCCATATCATGATAAGCGTTAATTCGATCATGATGGGCATCATGATCTCATTCATTACATACCAAAATCTGCCGGCTACCAACCCTTCCCTCTTGTTCCCGGTAGTAGTATTTATCATTACCGGCATGACTTCGCTCATCTTTGCCATCTTGGCTGCCAAACCTAGGATGTGGCGAAATATCACCAAGCACAGCAGCGAAGAAGAAATACTAAAGCATCTTACTTCCTACTCCGACTTCGCAAATCTGTCGGTCGAACAATACGAAGAAAAACTCGATCAAATGTTTGCAAGTCGGGATCTGGTAAAAACGAATCTAAAAAAAGAACTCTATTACCTTGGTAAAATATTAGACACCAAAAACCGTTACCTGGTATTCTCTTACAATGTATTTATGTTTGGATTTGTTGTTAGTATGATTTTATTTTTGTCGATGTTAATTTGGTCTTAAAATTTCCTGATAAAAAAAAGATATTTTATTTTAGCCCGATATTTGGAGTTTTAATTTTCTGAATTTCAAAACATATTGTGATGAAACTATTTCCAGTTGACCGTCGAACAGGCTTAAACAGGGAAACTTTCAAAAACGAGTACCTCAAACCATCCAAACCTGTTGTTTTTACTGATTTCATGGATGCCTGGCCTGCTAAAGAAAAATGGAACAACGATTTTTTTAAGGAAAAATATGGTGACTTGATAGTGCCGTTGTTTTCCGAAAAATCTTCCAATCCGGGTAAAAAATACATGACACCTGATACTTTCATGCCCTTTAAGCAATATCTTGAAATGCTTGAATCCGGCCCGACACAATACAGAATGTTTCTTTTCAATATTTTCAAACACGCACCCGAGCTGATAAAAGATTTTTCAACACCTACCATCATGGACGGCTGGATCAAGAGTTTTCCTTTCATGTTTTTTGGTGGCGAAGGCTCAAAAGTGGCATTACACTATGATATTGACTATTCTCATGTATTCCTCAATCAGTTTCACGGACGAAAACGCATTGTGCTCTTCTCACATGATGATTCAGAAAAAATATATCAGTATCCTTTTACGGTTGCATCTTATATTGATGTCAACAATCCGGATTACAAAAAACATCCTGCGCTCAGAAATGTTACCGGCTACGAATGTATGCTGCATCCGGGCGAAACCATCTTTATGCCTTCAGGATTCTGGCATTATATAGAATATACTGATGGTGGCTACTCCATGGCGCTTCGTTCCAATGATTCTGTAATGACTCAGGTAAAAGGAGCATTCAACATTGCAAGACATTTTATCGTTGACAAAAGCCTCAATCACCTGCTTGGAAGTAAATGGATGAAAATGAAAGACAATATGGCTCGTCAACGTGCTGAAAAGTATGTAAGGTAATTCGTAGCTTTACCGCCGGATATTAAATGTTAATGATGAAATATTTAACCACCGGGCTCAATGGTATATTTTTGCTTCTGCTTTTAGGAGTAACAACGACGGGGCTTACACAAAATCTCAACATACCGGCTGACCATCCCGCAAACGATGTGGTGGAGCGATGGCTTATCAGTAATTCCTCCAAAGACATTCACCCTGCCATACGACCATTTAACCGCAATGACTGGGCACAACTCATTCTGAAAAAAAAGATAAACGCACATCTCAACCCTAAAGATTCTACCAACCTACTATACAGCATGATCGAAAATCAGGATTTCATCAACTGTGATAGCTGTAAACCGGTATTGAAAAGTCGAAAACCACTCCTTACATATTTTTACAAAACTCCGGCAGATCTGTTAGAATTCAAATCCGATTATTTTTATCTGAAATTAAATCCTGTATTCGGTATGACGATAGGTAAAGAGAAAGGAAATGAAAGCAATATATTTGAAAACAGCCGTGGCATAGAGTTGCGAGGTGGCATAGACTCAAAGGTATATTTCTACAGCAGAATCCTGGAGACGCAGCAGCGATTTGAAAATTATATTACAGACAGGATCAACAGGTTCAATGCAGTGCCCGGCAATGGATTTTACAAGAATTACAACAGCAGTATCTTTGATGTAAAGAATGGTTTTGACTTCAATAATGCGACTGCTTATATCGGCTTCAATGTTACAAAACACATAGGTGCGCAGTTTGGCTATGGCAACAATTTTATAGGCAATGGCATTCGTTCCTTGTTGCTTTCTGATTACAGTAATAATTATTTATACTTCAAATTAAATACGAAGGTAGGCAGATTTCATTATCAAAATATTTTTGGAGAATTGCAGGCTGCAGGTGCCAGAGACGACATTGGTGACGTACTCATCCCGAAAAAATATTTTGCTGCACACTATCTGAGCTATGCCATTAACAAAAACTGGCATGCCGGCATATTCGAAACGGTTGTATTTGCCAGAAAAGATCATTTCGATTTCCAGTACCTCAACCCGGTGATACTTTACAGATCTGTTGAGGCAGCTCTCGGTAGTCCGGACAATGTACTCATCGGCTTTAACGTATCAGGCAATATTGCTCACACCGTGCAGCTATACGGCCAGCTTATGCTTGATGAATTCTTGTTTCGTGAGCTCATCAAAGACAATCGGGGCTGGTGGGCCAACAAGTTTGGGCTACAAGGTGGCATAAAGTATATAAATGTTCTCGGTGTGGACCATCTCGATCTACAACTGGAGGCCAATCTGGTGATGCCATATACTTATACACATGCCGATTCGACCGCATCTTATACACATTATAACCAAGCATTGGCACACCCACTTGGAGCCAACCTTGTCGAGGGTATCGCAAGGGTCAAATACCGAATATTGCCAAATCTGCAGGCAGAATGCTGGCTGCAACATTACAAACAAGGTCTTGACAGCAACACATCTAACTGGGGCGAAAACATCCTCACCACCAATACAAGCCGTGTGAGCGACTACGGCAATAAGTTATTGCAGGGACTGCGCACCAATGTTACCCGCTTGACATTCAGGCTCGAATGGAAATTTTTTCACAACATGAATGCATTTGGAGAATACAGTTATCGAAGGCAGACAGGATATAACGAACAAACGCTCCATTATGCCGGTGCCGGATTCAAGATTAATATTGGAAGTAAGCCGCTATTGTTGTAATAAAGGAATTCGCTTACAACAGCTTAAATAGTTTTTCCCTTAGTACTACCGTATTCAAAGCCTATTTCAGGAGTTTTAATACCATTTCGGTCAAATGATTTGCGTACGTGCTCTTGTACAAAATAATATACCTGGTTCTGTTCTTCGGCATGACACCAGAAAGTACATTCATACACTGCCAGCCCAAAACCCTTTGTGTTGTATTGCACTTCAGGTGCCGGATCGTTGAATATACGTTCGTTTGAGCGGATGACTTCCAGGATGATTTTCCTGACTTTGTCAATATCTTCTTCATAAGCAACTACGAAATCTGCCACTACCCTTAGCGTGCCTTGCCCCGTTATGTTGATAATAGGGTCAGCGGTTATCACACCATTTGGTATAATGATTTTTTTATTGTTATTGGTGCGGAGCAATGTGTTGAATACTTGTATTTCTTCAACCACACCTTCAAACTCCTTCACTCGTATGGTATCACCTACCTTATATGGTTTAAACAACAGAATCAAAATACCACTGGCAAAATGCCCGAGGCTACCCTGCAATGCAAGACCTACAGCAAGACCCGCAGCACCAAGAATGGTAACAAATGAGGTGGTTTCGATACCAAACATGCCGGCCACACTTACCAGCACCAAAGCTTTAAGGATGACCGTCACAATTGATTCTAGAAAAGGAACCACTGTTTCATCGAGTTCGCGTTTTTTCATTACTGCTACCATGAGCCGTGTAAGCCTGTTGATGAGCCAAAACCCAACAAACAGTGTAATGAGTGCCATAGCAAGTTTTGGTGCAAACTCGACGGCTTTTATCAATAAATTGTCAATATATTTCTCCATAACGAATATTAGCTATTTTATTCAGGATATCGCCTGTGTTTCCATCTTTTGTGTGTCCAGAGCCAGGGTGCAGGTTTTTGGACGATGACCTGTTCTACTTTGGCAGCAAATGTGCGTGTGATTTCATAAGCTGATGATAGCTTAGGTTCTGCCACCAACTCTGTAAGCGTAGCTTCATAATAACCACGTTTTACCCTTTGGATGTCGCAATAAAAAACAGGAATGTTGTATTCACTTGAATATTGGCCTACACCATGAATGAATGCCGTCTCATGCCCAAAAAAATTAATCCAGTGAGCTTTCTCCACTTTGGATGGGCTTTGGTCAGATATAAAAATAAAGATACTTGCCTGTTCTTTAAACTGTGATATTTTTTGTCCTACATTCTGCATTGGCAACAACTCCATTCCTGTCTTTGCTCTATTCCTTTTTAAATAATTTTCAATAAAATGATTGGTCAATGGTTTATAAACCCCTTTTACCGGATAATGTGACTGAAGTGCAAATGCTAGTGTCCCCCATTCGAAGTTGTTATAATGAGCAGTATTAACAATCACTGGTCTGCCTTGTTTGAGAAATGCCTCTATTTTTTCTGCATTGATTAGCTTCCATCTGGTCTTCAACGCATCTTCACTCATCGAAAAGCCCTTGATGCTCTCTACAACCAGGTCTGCCAGGTTGCGGTAATTTTCATCCTTGATGTTCTCTATTTCCTGATCTGACATGTGTGGAAAACATTTTCTAAGCTGATCTTCTACTACGTGGGTACGGTATTTTATCAGGTCTTTTAATACCCATTTGATAAAATCAGAAAACAAATACAATACCCGGAATGGCAGAATAGAAAAGATAAAAACCAAAAGACGAATAAAAATATACGAAATAAACTTCATAATGTAGGAATGACTGCCAAAATTAGTAATTTTAACCCAGATAACGCATTAGTAATTTAAACGAAAATGATTCGTACAAAAAATTCTTAAAGAAGTAATAGAATGCATAGTGACCTATGTTTTTTGAGCTTTTGGAATGGATTTAAGTAATCATTATGTGCAGTAAAAACCCTAATGCGTATCTGAGTTAAACATGCAAAATTCAATTTAAGAATCATGAGAAGTTTTTTCACTTTTATCTCTTTTATATTTCTGGCAAATTTCACCATTGCACAACCATCTGCTACCAAGCTCACCTCTTACGTTGACCCCTTTATAGGTACAGGTGGCACAGGACACACTTTCCCGGGCGCGACCCTGCCACACGGAATGGTTCAACTGAGCCCGGACACAAGAACAGAAGGATGGGAAAGTTGCGCCGGTTATTATTTCCCTGACCGGGAAATACTCGGATTCAGCCATACTCACCTGAGTGGCACCGGAGTACCAGATCTGGGAGACTTACTCATATTGCCATTGACAGGTACTGCCAAAATCAAAAAATATGCAAACGGAAAGCCATTTATAAAGCAAGCAATAGACAAGAAATCGGAAAAAGCATCACCCGGATATTATAGCGTATTGCTTCCGGATGCCGGCATTACAGCAGAACTCAGTTGTACCGATCGAGTTGGCTGGCACAGGTATTCATTCAATGATGCTGCACAGGCAAAAATTTTCATCGACCTCGAGCATCGCGATAAACTCTTAGAAGCATCCCTCCAACAAACCGGAATGAAGGAAATAACCGGCCACCGTATTTCAGAAGGCTGGGCAAGACGCCAACATTTGTATTTCGTCATGCAATTTTCCGAAAATATCGAAATCACCGACAAATCAGCCGGACCATATTCATTGATACTAAAACCCGAAGTCAAAACCGGTGTCCCATTGATAATAAAAGTAGGAATATCGGCTGTAAGTATAGAAAGAGCCAGAAAAAATCTGAATGCTGAATCACCGGGTTGGGATTTTGATGCAGTTGTAAAGGCCGCCGACCAACGTTGGGAAAAAGAACTTTCAAAAATAGTTGTTAAATCAGATGTCCGTACAGACCTGGTAAATTTTTACACATCAATGTACCACTTGCACATAGCGCCCAATATCTTCTGTGACGTTGACAGTATGTACCTTGCAATGGATGGAAAAACCTACAAGGCCGAAGACTTTACACCTTACACGGTCTTCTCTCTGTGGGACACCTACCGTGCTGCTCATCCTCTTTTTACCATTATTGACAGAAAAAGGACAGAAGACTATATCAAAACCATGCTCGACCATTACAAAAAAGCCGGACATCTGCCCGTATGGGAGCTCGATGGCAATGAAACATGGTGTATGATTGGTTATCACTCCGTCAGCGTCATTGCAGATGCTTATGTCAAGGGAATCACCAACTTTGATACCAAACTGGCACTCGAAGCCATGATCGAATCGGCCAATGCCAAAAGGTTTGGTATTGATCATTATGTGGCCAACGGTTATGTACCTGCCGAAAAATCGGGCGAATCTGTCTCAAAAACACTGGAGTATGCCTATGACGACTGGTGTATAGCACAGTTTGCAAACGCCATTGGCAACATGGAAGTATATAACCAATACATGAAACGTGCACAGTATTACAAAAACCTGATGGATCCGAAATCGGGGTTCATGCGCGCCCGTTCCAACAATATCTTCCTCGAACCATTTTTGCCTACCGACATCAATATGCATTATACCGAAGGCAATTCGTGGCACTACAGTTTTACGGCTGTCCAGGATATTGACAATTTCAAGCGATTCCTAGGTGGAGAGAAGGCTCTTGAACAAAAACTGGACGAACTGTTCAATAATAAAAACAAACTTACCGGCCGTGAACAATCGGACGTAACCGGTCTGATCGGGCAGTATGCTCATGGCAATGAACCAAGTCATCACATAGCTTATCTTTACAACCAGACCGCCTCTCCTTGGAAAACTCAAGAACTGACACGAAAGATAGTGACCGAACTCTACAAAAATGACGCTGTAGAAGGCTTATGTGGCAATGAAGATTGCGGACAAATGTCGGCATGGTATATCATGAGTGCACTTGGGCTTTATCCGCTGAGCCCTGGCAATGATTATTTTGAGCTTACCTCACCCTTGTTTGATGAAGCAAATATCAGGCTTGAGAATGGCAAGACATTCCGCTTGCTCACCAAAGGCAATGCACATTTCAATCCATATATTCAGGAAGTAACGATAGCAGGAAGGCCGCTTGACAGGTCTTACATTATGTATTCTGAAATCCTGAATGCTGCCCCCCTTACTTTCTTGCTTGACAAAACACCAAATAAAAATCTATGGACAAAAGCCGAAAACAGAAGCCCGTCAGCTATCACCAAAAACAAAATCGTGCCACTACCTTTTGTTTCGGCACCTCAGACAGTTTTTGTCAATAACACAAGCTTCAGCCTACATGACCTTGAGCCAGCAGCAAGTCTTTGGTATAGCTTTGACAAAGAAGCCCTCATCAGTAAATATATAAAATACACAAAACCGGTAGTGGTTGAAGACAGCAAGATCGTCTATTATTATGCAAAAATGCCCGACGGCTCTATCAGCAATGTCGTCAGTACAGAATTCCGCAAACTCGACCCCAGAATAAAGGTACTGTCGCATTCGACATACAGCAACCAATACCCGGGTGGTGGCGACTATGCGCTTGTAGATCTGGTCAAAGGTGGTAATGACTACAGAAGCCTGGCATGGCAAGGCTATGAGGGCAATGATCTGGCTTACGAAGTTGACTTGGGTAGCATCAAAAATGTAAACTCTATTGGTCTGAGTGTTCTGCAAGACCAGAAGTCGTGGATATTCTTCCCGGTGTCCCTAAGCATTCAGACCAGTACAGATGGTGTTAACTATACCGACTATGGAACGGTCATAAACCAAATACCGGCCGACAGGGATGGAGCCATTTTGCAAGAGCTAACAGTAAAGAAAGAGCAGTCTGTGAGGTTTGTACGTGTCAATGCCAAGTCAATGGGCAAAATACCTGAATGGCACTTAGGCGCAGGTAATAAGCCATGGATATTTGCAGATGAAATCGTAATTAAGTAAGCAGTTGTATTATTTTTTCTTCTTGTACTTTCCTTGCTTCCATTCCTTGAAGAATTGTGCCCAGGCAAGCGGATTAAAAATATTCATAGGTGGTGTCTGGCCCATGTAGTAATATTTCTGGTTAAACTGCTGAGAATAATAGCTAGTATATTCGCGTGCATCTTTGGGTACTTCAAACCTGAGCTTTTCGAGGCTTTCTCTGGCAAGATTTTCCTTCGCCTTCTCTTGGATAGCATGCGAAACATCCATGGCAAGGAAATCTGTTGTAAAACGCTCACGACTCGGCCATGGAAATATGATCGTTTCCGGGAGATTAATGGTATCTTTGGTCATCAGTTGCACAATCGAGTAACGGTCAGATGCGAGTACCTTTGGCACCTGATACTCAACCGTCTTATAACCTACACTTGTAAACCTTACAGACTCACCTTTACGTGCTACAATGGAGAAAAAGCCCTTCAAGTCGGCAAATGTACCGGAGCTTCTACCTTTGATAAAAACGTTGGTGTAAGCCACCGGCAACAGAATTTCGCCTGAACCATCCAGCACAAGACCTGATAGCTGAACAATACTCGTATCAGAAGTCTGTGATTGTAAGCTTCCGTTACGAGCAATGAGCATAAAGCCAATCATACAAAAAATGAGCTTGAAGTTCATTTGGTAAAGTTACACTTTCAAAACGTTTAGTTGATATATTTGTCGGTCAATAAAGTTTTCTTAACATTAATATAATACGCTTTTTACTTACTATTCTTATTATTCAGATTAAAAAATGTCCCTAAAAGTTTAATCACAAATGAAATTCAGGACCGAATTGACACCGCCTCCGGCATCTGCCCAAATAAAACCCGGTGATAAAATATTACTGGCCGGATCTTGTTTTGCAGAGAATATAGCAAGTAAACTCACCTCACTTCGGTGGCAAATACTGCTCAATCCACACGGCATTTTGTTCAATCCTGCTTCTGTTGACCATTGTATTCAGGATATTGGTGAAAAGAAAAGTTACACACCGGCCGACTTATTTGAAGCAGATGGAACTTTCCATAGTTTCCGTCACCATGGCATGTACTCAGGTACTGATGCCTCCAACGTATGCAGCAATATCAACCATCATATCAGCCTTGCCTCAAATTATATAAAGGAAGCACAATGGTGCATACTAAGCTACGGCACTGCGTGGATTTATAGGCTTCTTTCTTCTGGTGAGATTGTGAGTAATTGCCACAAGGTACCTCAAAAAAAATTCACCAAAGAATTGCTAAGTGTATTGCAACTAACAGAGATTATTCAATCAACAATTATTGCCTTACAAAACATGAATCCCGACATAAGGATTATCATTACAGTAAGTCCTGTAAGATATCTGAGAGATGGTTTTGTAGAAAATGCCAGAAGCAAGGGGCATCTGGTCACCGCTGTACATGAAGTACTTGAGCGGCAGCGTGGTGTTTATTATTTTCCGGCGTATGAGTTATTCTTAGACGACCTACGCGATTATCGCTTTACAAAAGAAGACCTTGTGCACCCCAACAACCAGGCAATAGATTATATCTGGGACAAATTTGAGAAAAGTTATTTTACACCTGAGGCTTTGACCTTCAATACTGATATGCAGACACTGGCCAATATGAAAAATCACCGACCCTTGTACCCCGATACAAGACATTATCAGCAGTTTCAGAATAAAATATCTGAACTCGAAATGCATCTCACGAAAAAATACCCATTTCTTATTGGTAAAAATTAGCTGACGATCATTTTTCGGCATATAAGAAATACCCGTCGATGCTGTTTACCCGACGTTCAGTACCTATCAAACCAAAGGACACCGCATTGAGCATAAGTTTCATTCTGTATTGTTCATTTTCGAATGTAAAGCTAAGCTCAGCTCTTGGTATATCGTATTTACCATTACCATACTTTTCGGCAAGATTTTTCATCAATTCTTTAAACTCGAGCGTTGCAAGCACCTGGTTATTTTTTTTCCAAAGTATTTTTGTCTGGTCATCTGAAAATTCAAAACCGTCTTTTCGTTTTTCGCCCGAGAAAATATTCAGCGGAAGCAATACCGAATATCCTTCCACATGCAGGGCATCATTTACATTTACACTATATGTATAAAACTCTTCCGGTTGTATTACATGGCCTGCTTTAGTAAGCCCGAGCTTGTTCATCATCATCAACCCGGCATTAGCAGAGTTGAGTGAATCCTGGTGTATTTTATCATGAAGATGTTCATTCAGATTATTAAGTGAATTCATAGCGTCAAGTACCTGCACCATTGATGCAGCACGTTCTTGTTGGGGCACACTGAGCATAAGCTTTGTAGTATCGACATGAATGATTTCGTCTATTACAAGATTCTTTTCTTCAAACATTCTCATTAAACGATTGTACTGACTCTGGGCAGAAACCCTGAAGGCATCTATTGGGCTAAGGCTGCCTACTGCAAGAAAACCAATAAGACTCATAGGAATGAGTTTAATTTTGTCTTTTTTTGAAATAATAAAATAAAGCAGAATACATCCAAGCCATACTGCAGTGAGCATGACAAAATATCTGGGTGGTGTAAAACCATAATCCATCACACGCTTGATGATGGCTACAAATAATAACATTACCAAAGGTACCATCAGGTAAAAAAACCATTTCTTAAACCAAGCCAACAAAGGGCTTTCTTGAGGAAAAACATCCGGTAGTCTGTAATTGAGCAAATAAGTAAGCATGCCTGTGATAGAGAAGCCAATTACCAAGCTTGCCACCCAACCTTTGGGCAAAGCCATCTCTACTCCTATTTTTATACTAAAAAGATAAAGTATAGTGATATATAGCAAACTTAACGGTATCAATATAAATTTTACAATATTGAGAATGACCTTTGAATACTTTCCATCATCGGCAATACGGTGAAAATTCTCCGGAAAATGGTCTAAGAAATAAACCGGATGAAATACCGAAGCAATGATCAGAAAAATCTCTACATACCAATCGAACTCAATATGCACACCAAAAAGATTATCTACTGCAAGAAAGGCAACTGCGATACCAAGGAAAATAATCAGCCCATAAGCCGCACCGAACAACCAATTGACAAATATCTGTTTATTATACTCCCAAAAGTCTTCGACCTGACCTACCCGCAAGTAAGGAGCCACCGATACCAGTAAGTGAGAAAAAATAAGAACAGAGACAAACCTTATTGGCTTTACGACCTTGCTCGATTCAAAATCGGGAGCGATGAAATACATGTAGAGCAACAAAACTACAAGACCCAAAGCATAGGCAATCCACTTGGCAATACCATTTCTATTGAAACGCTCGGAAAATATCTTTGCACTAATCATCAGCGGTACGCCTATGATACTCATGGTCAACAGCTTGAATACCGGTGATTTTTCGTTAATGTCGTATTCGACCATATAGACCGACAAAATACAGGTGAGCATAGCAAACAACATCGACATCGGGAATCGGATGAAGGCGTCTTTGAAGCTCGTGAGCAATACAGAAATAGATGGCAAATGCATACAGTTATCCGATAGTCGTTAATGCTGCAAAATACATAAAATGCTTCAGTATTGATTTCTCATGAGAAAAAAAACTTATTAAAATGCTAAAATATCTCTGATAGGTATTTAGGAGGCCAAACACAATTTGCAAAATACTGAATAACACACGTAGGAAAAATTTATCAAACAGCCAAAAATAAAAAAAGAGGAACATTGCTATTCCTCTTTTGAATGAAGTCGGGGTACCAAGATTCGAACTTGGGACCCCCTGCTCCCAAAGCAGGTGCGCTAACCGAGCTGCGCTACACCCCGAAACTTTTATATCAAACGAACATTTTATGGTTATGTTCCGTTTTTTCTAATTTTTTTTTGCGGTGAGAGCGGGATTCGAACCCGCGGTACAGTTACCCGTACGACAGTTTAGCAAACTGTTGGTTTCAGCCACTCACCCATCTCACCTGCTCTTATCTTTATAGGGAATCTTTCTTCCCTGATAGTTTTCCAAAGCGGACGCAAATATATAACAGCTTTTTAGAATTTGCAAGAAATATTTTTAAATAATTTCATTAAGCTGATACAGTAGCATTAATTGATATTTTTTTATCGAGTTCTTCTACTGTTTTTCTGAAGCCGGGGTCTGTATCCATCAGATCTTGTACGGCCTTGCAAGAATAGATAACAGTACTATGGTCGCGGCCACCGAGGGTTTCTCCGATTGTTTTGAGTGATTTGGCAGTGTGATTTTTGGCAAGAAACATTGACAACTGCCTTGCAAGTACGGCTGAACGCATACGTGTTTTACCTTTCATATTATCCAAAGGTACATTTAGCTGGTCAGATACCATTTGCTGTATAAACTCTATTGTAATTTCTTTATGAACAGTGGATACATGATTAGAGATTACTTCTTTTGCAAGTTCTTTATCAATATGCCTTTTATGTATAGATGCAGAAAAAATCAAAGACTTGACTACACCTTCGAGTTCGCGAATGTTATTTTTTACATTAAATGCCAGATACTCAAGTACCGGATACGGAATCTCCACGCCCATCTGCTGTGCTTTGGCATCCAATATAGCTACACGTGTCTCAAAATCCGGCATTTGAAGATCGGCCGACAAGCCCCACTTAAATCTTGAAATGAGTCGCTCCTCCATTCCTTCCAGATCTTTGGGTGGTTTGTCGGATGTAAGCACTATCTGTCGGCCACTTTGGTGTAGTTGGTTGAATATATGGAAGAAAATCTCTTGTGTCTTTTGTTTATTAGCTAAAAACTGGATATCATCTACAATCAACACATCTACCATCTGGTAAAAATTGATGAGCTCATCGATGGCGTTATTCTTGATGGCTTGTATAATCTGGTTGGTAAATTTGTCTGCCACTACATACAGCACATTTTTGTTCTCAAAATTTTTGACTATTTCGTTGCCAATAGCTTGTGCCAGATGGGTTTTCCCTAAACCTACACTACCATATACCACTAGTGGATTGAATGCCGTACCTCCGGGTTGTCGGGCTGCCGCCATGCCTGCTGACCTCGCGAGTTTATTACAATCACCTTCAATAAGTGAATCGAACACATAGTCGGGGTTCAACTGAGGGTCTATCTTAACTTTCTTGATTCCTGGTATTACAAAAGGATTTTTGATATGATCGGCTGCTACAAATGCAGTATTGCTTGTGTTGTGAGTTGGTTTTCTTGCAGATATGTTCGTCTCCTGAGTTTTGCCGATAGGTATCTGATATTCCAGCTTGGCTTTTTGACCTATCTCCTGCCTGATTGTTGACTTCAACAGACCAACATAGTGTTCTTCAAGCCATTCATAAAAAATCTTATTGGGCACCTGTATGGTAAGCGCTTCATTCTCCAGTCTTATAGGCTTGATGGGTTCAAACCAGGTTTTGAAACTCTGAGGCGAAATGTTACCCCGAATAGTTTTCAGACAGTTTTCCCATACGATGTTGTGGTCGTTTACCATGTTTTCTCAGATCGATTGTGCCTTTTAGGGCTTTATAATAATACTTAACTGTTGTTTTGAGACCTAAGCCTCGGTGGAATCATCTCAGACTCCGGGATATTCCCTCTGTATATTTCATTTATAAGACTCCATCACACGTTCATGGGGATGCAAATTTTGGAAAATTTTTCTGAATAAAAAAATGTAAAATGAATTAATTTTCAGAAAAAAAATATGCTCATACATACTCATTTGATAATCAGCAAATGTGCAGTATGTTTTAACATTTCACTTGATGTTCGCTACACTATCATCCTGATCTTCAATCAATAAGGTTATTTATCTCGTGGTTAGCACAACTTATACATACATCTTTCTTGTTTCTTTCGAAAAATATATCAAGTCGGCCAAGTACGATTCCTGCAAAACCCACTTGCGATATTACAACTTTCTTCCCCTTAGTATTGGTTTGTACTTCTGGTTTATTTAGAAATGTGTGTGTGTGCCCACCAAGTATGATGTCAATATCTTCTGAGTTACCTGCAAGCTTTACATCGTCAATTTTGCTGGTTTTGTATTTGTAACCGAGATGTGATAGGCAGATTACGAGGTCGCATTTATAGTCATGCTTGAGTTTGCCTGCTACTTCACGTGCTTTGATTACCGGATCGAGGTACCGTGTTTTGCCAAAATTATCTCTTGGTACCAGGCCTTCAAGTTCAACACCCAAACCGAATACACCAATTTTCAAACCTCCTTTCCTGAATATCTTATACTCGGATGTTTTGCCGGCAACAATTGTATCATTAAAATCATAATTTGAACACAAGAAAGGAAAGGTAGCAAGTGGCAGTTGTTTTACAAAACCTTCAAGTCCTGCATCAAAATCATGATTACCCATAGTAGCTGCATCGTACTGCATTGCCGACATAGCCTTAAACTCAAGTTCGCCACCGAACATGTTGAAATAAGGCGTTCCCTGAAAAATGTCTCCACTGTCAAGCAACAAGACATTCGGCTCTTCTGAACGTATTTTTTTAATAAGTGCGGCACGTCTGGCAACTCCGCCGAGACCCTGATGAGAACCACCGTCCATCGGAAAAGGTTCTATCCTGCTGTGTGTATCATTGGTATGCAGAATGGTGAGTTTGAATGTTTGTGGTTGGGCAAACACCTCAGGAGTAATGAACCCGCTGCCGGCCAGTAGAGAGCCAATGCTGATTTTTTTTATAAACTGCCTTCTTTTCATTGTATTAATTTGAAGTAGTTATACGGCCATCATTTGACGACTCTACTTTACCTCCGTCTTGTGACACTCTCTTGAATCCATCCAGAATGGCATCTCTTAAAAGGTATTGATAAGTAGTCTGTGGGATTGCTGTGAGGAAAGAACAATCATCCCCGCCATTGGCAACATAATCAGGCACACATATTCGGTAAATCTTGTCAGGGTCGAGTCCATTGCCATGTATGGTAATATTGGCTGCCTGTTGGTTTTTTATCTCAAAACGTATCGATTTGCTTACCGGCCATCCGCCTGATTTTGCTATGTGGTTACAGAATGTTTGCAACTGAGCACCTGAAATGCGCAAAATGACAGCCATATTATCGAATGGCATGAGCTCGTATATCTTTCCTAAGCTTATTTCGCCTTCAGGCAATGCCCCAAGTCTTACACCACCATAATTGATAAAGGTAGCATCAATTTTGTCATTGGTCTTTAGCATAACAGAAGCTTGTACCATGTCCGCCAGCATATTGGTGAGTGGTGACTCCGGTTTTGCTTTGATGAGTTGTGTCTGTGTCATACCGACAATTGTTTTCATCTTGCTTTCTTCCAATTGTTTGTAGGGTTGTATCAACATAAGCATTGCAACGTCATCGGTGATTGTTTCGTTGTATATCCTGGTATTGGCATGATAAACTCCTGAGGTATGCCACACTTTGGGTGTACATGCCGTCAGCAACAAAAAGCCTATGAATATCAGATTTTTCATTTTGCAATCATTATTTTAAGCAAGCAAAAGGGCGGCCTCCTGCTTGATGGCTGCAAGAGCTTTTTCGAGTGAATCGAATTTTAGCTCTTCAGAAAATTTGTAGTAAGATTCGACAAATACCTCTGAAGGGCTGTCATTCCCTATACGGGATGAAATAAGGTTAATGGTATCTACAACTTGGTCACTTGCTATCTTTATAATCTTCCACAATTGCTCAGATATATACATTTGCTGAGTAATGTTGTGCTCGAACTCCTTTTGGATGCTTATCAGCATAGCATAGCGCAATGCCTGGGTGTTCATGCCGGGCTGGTTAAGTCGGAGTATCAGAGAAGGAATGGATATTCGTTCACAAAACAAGGAAAGTCTTTCATAAGCTTGCAATTTGAGAGGTAAAGTTACAGCATTGGCATTCTGTTTTAATTCCATTAATTTCATCTGTTCCTGGTGTCTGAGATATTGTCTGAGAACAAAATAAGCTGTCAGAAAAACAATTAGGCCGGGAAGAGTATATTTCAATAATTCAAGAAAAAAATTCATACTACATTAATTATTTTACAAAGTTAAACGCTTATCTGCCACATATATATAATAGAGCAAAAATAATTGGAAACTACCACTTGTGAATTTTTCTTAAAGATACGCATCTGTCACCTACACCTTAGCTCGTTGCTTGTACACTTCGTATAGCATAATGCCCGCAGCAACCGACACATTCAGTGACTCCATTTCGGCCGACTGTGGTATAATAAACCGCTGATCTGAGGCGCGCAACAGATGTTCTCTAATGCCGTGGTCTTCCGAGCCGACGATAACGGCTAGCGGTACAGTAAGATCAAGTGAGTCAAGTGGTGTTTTGGCCTCCAGACTCGAAGCTATCACCGTCATTCCTGAATCCTGAAGGTATTTGACTGTATTGACAAGGCTTGCAGAGCGGCATACGTTTACCTTGAGCAAAGCTCCGGCCGAGGCCTTGATAGAATCTGCCTGTATGGGTGCACTACCGATTGTTGGCACTACCAGCGCATCTGCTCCAAAACTAAGTGCCGACCTGGCGATGGCTCCCAGATTTCTTACATCCGTGACCTCATCGAGTATTACGATAAGTGGCATCTTACCGTTTTCGAAACAGTGTGCTACAATATCTTCTACATTGTAATAAGGTATGGATGTCTTGATAGCTACAACTCCCTGATGGTTATCAGACACGAATCGTGACATCCGTTCCTTCGGAATCACCTGAAGTGGCACTTCTTTTTTCCTGCAAAGATGGCGTAGTACCTTCTCAAACTCTCCTGTTATGCCCTGTAGTAGATAAACCCTTTCGATATCTGTACTTTCATTCAGCGCTTCGAGCACCGGATTCCTGCCCTTTATTAGCAGATTTTTATTAACATTTGACATTTATATGCGTATAATTCTGTTGAAGGTAAACTATTTTACACTATTTTTGATTTCCTTTTTAGGAAAATTTTTATTCACATAAAAAAAACGCTTAAGCTAAATGAAAAAATTGCTACAGATTATTGGTGTCTTGTCCGGACTCCTCTTCATTTTTCCTGTATTTTCTCAGACCCAGCTACCACTTGACATTGCACTCAGAAGCATCGAGTCTGAGTACAAAAATCTGGGACTCACCTCAGATGATGTGCGTGACATTGCAGTAAGTGATCAAATACGTACAGCGCATAATGGCATGACTAATATTTATTTCATCCAGCGTCATGCAGGAATCGAAGTATATAATGCTATACTCAATTACACAATATCAAAGGACGGTAAAATAATTTATACCGGCAACAGGTTTATTCCTGCTATTTCTTCAAAAATCAATACAAACAAACCAACACTCACGCCCCAGAAAGCTATACTTGCGGCAGCAAAGATTCTTGGTGCAGGCAATATCGACAAGCCTCGACTATTGACACAGTCCTCTGACCATTCTTTTGTTTTTGACAAAGGTGAGTTATCAAGGTCTGACATACCGGTCAAATTAAGATATCAGCTGATGAAAGATGGTTCGGTAAAGTTGGCCTGGGATCTTGCCATAGACTATAAAGGGGCCAATGACTACTGGTCAATGCGCATAGATGCCCTTACGGGAGATTTACTTGACAAAAACAGTTTTACAGTTCATTGCAATCATGTCAAGGGTAAATATGATGCCGCAGACAATGGATGCCACCCACACGATATTACTTTCCCTAAGAACCTAACAGTATCTGAAGCAGTAGCTAAGGCACATGCTGCACTGGCAGATAATCAGTACAGAGTTATTCCATTCCCTTTTGAAAACCCAAACCAGTCGAATGCGAAATTAATTGACAATCCGGCTGACCCTGTGGCCTCTCCTTACGGTTGGCATGACCTCAATGGCGTACCCGGCAACGAAACCACCATTACCCGTGGCAATAACGTGCATGCCTTTCAGGATAGAAATGCAGATTATACGAGTGCCGGTGATGAACCAAACGGTGGCAGCAATCTGATTTTCGATTTTCCATACTCTTCTGCCTGGGAACCGGATACATTTACCAACTCGGCTGTAGTTCAGTTGTTTTATGCCATGAACTTTATGCACGATTTTACATACAATTTTGGCTTTGATGAATTTGCCAATTTCCAGCAAAAAAATTATACCGGCAATGGTCTGGGCAACGATCATGTTATAGCCTTAAGCCAGTTTGACGGCAACACACTTGCCAATGTAAATAATGCTGATTTCTCTACTCCGGCAGATGGAGGAAATGGTAGAGTAAGAATGTTTTTGTGGGACAATAGCTTATCGGAAGCCAAAAATATCAAAGTAACAGCTCCATTTAATATAGCAGGAGCGTATGAAAGCAAAAAAGGTGAATTAGGTGCCAATATTACTTATGCAAATCCGGTATCCGGTGCCGCCATTGTAGTGAACGATGGTGCTCTTGAAAATCCTACATTTGGTTGTGAGCCATTGTCCCAAGGTAATGGTGCAGAAGTAAATGGTAAAATAGCAATCATTGACCGAGGATTGTGTGAGTTTGGCACAAAAGCACTCAATGCACAAAATGCCGGAGCAATAGGATGTATCATCTGCAATTTTGAAGAAGCAACAATAAGTATGGGGAAAGGTGTTGATGGTGGTAAAGTGACTATACCCGTACTCAGCGTTAAGAAATCTGTATGCGATAAGCTGAAGCAATACCAAGGTGCCGGTGGGCTCATGATTACCATTCAAGGTCCACCTGATTCACTATCAGGGCCTGCACTGCTTGATGGTTCGCTCGATAATGGCATCATGGCTCATGAGCTGGGCCATGGTGTATCAATAAGACTAACAGGCGGTCCCGCCAACAGCGGTTGTTTGAACAATGGCGAACAAATGGGCGAAGGTTGGAGCGATTTTTTGGCTCTTGTCACTACCGTCAAACCTGGCGATACCAAAGATAAACCAAGAGGTGTTGGCACTTATGTCACCAAAGAGAATGACAATGGTAAAGGATTCCGTACTTATCAGTACTCTACTGATTTCAGTATCAACCCACATACCTATGGAGATATCGCAGGTAATACCGAAGTGCATTATGTAGGTGAAGTATGGAACAGCATGCTGTGGGACCTATATTGGGCATTTGTAGATAAATATGGTCTCGACCCTACCTACAAGGATGTTAACTCAGGTTCGTACAAAGCGGTACGTCTGGTGATGGATGCCCTGAAGATACAGCCTTGTAGTCCTGGCTTTGCAGATGGCCGAGATGCTATTCTTGCAGCTGATATCATAAACTACAATGGCGAAAACGGATGCCTCATCTGGGACGTGTTTGCAAAAAGAGGTCTTGGACATTTGGCAAATCAGGGAAATTCTAACTCCGCAGGTGACGGTAAAGAAAATTTCGACATAAAACCACTTTGCCTGAACACCATCACTATCAAAAAGGAAGCAACTCCGCTGATAAAGGCAGGTGAGGAAATAGAATACACCATAACAGTAAGCAACTATAAATCAGTACCCGCCACCGGAACGGTTGTCACTGACCAAATACCTGAAGGTGCTACAGTAAGTAATGCCAACGGTGGTACAGTCACCGGTGATGTCATTTCTTTTGATCTCGGTACACTCGCATCCAATGAGACCAAAATCATCACATACTCAGTGAGTTCGTCTTTCAAAATTTGGTCACAAAGACAGATTTTTGACAACTGTGAAAACATTGATAATTGGGATATCGAAACAGGACAGGGATTCAATGGGTGGGAACCAACCACTGTTGAAAGCCATTCACCATCCGCAAGCTTCGGTATTTCTGACGTAGGCCAGGTCAACAAGCACAGCCTGAAGTTCTTGAAATCATATAACGTGAGCGGCGACCGGCCTGTTATGCGATTTTATCATAATTTCAACACAGAAGCAGGCAACGACGGTGGATATGTCGAAGTTTCCACCAATAATGGCAGCACATGGACAAGCCTGAAAGACAAATTTATCAGAAACGGATATGTGAGCAAAATGGCGTATGCCACCTTCACACTGCCTAACATAGAAGGTTTCTCAGGAAACTCAAATGGCTG
Source organism: Saprospiraceae bacterium (assembly GCA_019694295.1). Taxonomy (GTDB): domain Bacteria; phylum Bacteroidota; class Bacteroidia; order Chitinophagales; family Saprospiraceae; genus JAEUUM01. Next base: position 40,726 of record JAIBCG010000004.1, on the reverse strand, counting down.
GATCGCCAGTTATATCGACTTATCTGAATATAAAGGCCAGGATATCATCGTGAGATGGAAATACGGCTCTAATGATGCAATAGGCGGTATTGGATGGTTTATTGACGACTTCGAATATATGGACTTGAAAACATACAACAGCGAAGCTTGTGCCACTACATCTGAAGGAGACAATGTCTGTGCAATGGCTCCACAAGAAGGAACAATCGTTGAATCTCAATTAGTATCTGCCAACGATCTCAAACAAGGCGAATTGGGCATCTTCCCTAACCCAGCCCAAAATTATCTTAACATCTCACTTAAAGCTGGCACCACAGGCAATTATAATGTAAACATACTGACGCTCGACGGAAAAATCGTAAAATCGGCAAGTATAGGCCTGATAGAAGGAACGAATAACCAAACAGTCAGTGTTCAGGGCGTACCTGCAGGATGTTATCTTATCAAAATACAGAATGAGAAGGAATATTTTGTAAACAAAATCATTGTAAAACAATAACATACCAGCTCATTTGAACACAAAATCCCCGGGTAGTGCTATCCGGGGATTTTTGTTTTATTTGGTAATGTTTCACCAAAATACTATATTCGTATGATATTTTTATTGAAACCAGACTAGCATAGCTTATGCCATCCAATTTACGTTCTGTACTTTCAGCAATAACTTGCTTACTGTTCATGTCAGTAGGCACAATCACTTCATTTGCACAGACATTTACAGGTAGCCCGGGGCTTGTGCCACCCGATGGTACGCCTGCATTATTACCGGTTGATGTACAGGGCTTGCCCAATGTAATGAACAAAGACTTTGGTTTACTAAGGCTTTGCATCAACGCCACACACACCTGGATGGAAGACCTCAACATTGTTTTGGTAGCACCTGATGGTCAGAAGATACAGGTAGTCACCTCAGTAGGCTATGATCAGGATGGCTTTGCAAATACATGTTTTGATCCAAAATCAAGCACGTCGATAGGCATGGGCTCCTATCCATTTACGGGAAGCTTCTTACCGATGGGGACAATGCAGAATTTCAACAATGGTAAAAATCCGAATGGTACATGGTATTTGAAAGTGTCGGACAACTACCCCGGAGCCGATGATGGAGAAATAACATCGTGGAGTATCGAATTTGGCCCTGATGCTGTCGGACCAATCATCTTCTCAGGCAGCAAACTACCACTTGTGTGTTTTGAGACCGAAGGCAAAACCATTGTTTCTGACCCTCATGTATTGGTAAAAATGAAAATAATAAGTGACTCAACCGGTGCACTTAATTATCCGAATGGTTTACCCAATGTGTACAATGGCTTTACCAACATCCGAATTAGAGGGCAGTCGAGCCAGTCATTTCCTAAAAAAAGCTACGGTATAGAAACAGCAGATGAAGTAGGTAACGATACTTCTTTCACTATATTGGGCATGCCTTCTGAAAGCGATTGGGTGTTGAACGCATCATTTTCTGACAAAACATTGCTCAGGAATGTCTTGGCACATGATTTATTTAATAAAATGGGGCATTATTCAAGCAGAAAAAGATTTGTTGAAGTATTTATAGATGAAGAATATCAAGGAACGTATATTTTACTTGAAAAAATAAAGCGCGACAAAAACCGTGTGAATGTCAAAAAATTAAAATCAACTGATGTAAGTGGCAAAAATGTCACCGGCGGATATATCCTCAAAGTGGATAAAGGAGATGATGGTGGATGGACAAGCACCAGAGAAAGTGTAAAACCGAACACACATTGTTATTACCAATATGTTTATCCGAAATTAAGTGACATCCAACCCGAACAGCAGACTTACATACAGGCATTCATAGACAGCCTTGAGGAAGCATTATATAGCCCTGATTTCAGAAATTCGGCCGGCAAACATTACACTGATTACCTCGATCTGTCATCGTTCATAGATAATTTTATCATGAATGAGCTAAGCAGAAACATTGATGGTTACAGGCTCAGCACTTATTTCCATAAAGAACACATACAAGACGGCAACAAACTGAAGGCCGGACCGATGTGGGATTTTGACCTCAGTTTCCGCAATTCAGATTTTTGCAATGGTGCCCTTATCGAGGGGTGGTCATTCGCCGAAGAGTGTGATTTTGATTATTTCCCACCACCAATGTTCATGTTTAAGATGATGAACGATTCTATATTCTGGAAGGAACTAAGGTGCCGGTGGAATGACCTCAGAGATGGTTTGTTAACGAGCGACAGCTTAAATTATACCATTGACACATGGGTAACAGAACTCAACGGTGCTGTTGACCGGAATTTTGAAAGATGGCCGATATTAGGCAATTATGTATGGCCTAATCCCTGGCCAATAGCACAAAATTATCCCGAAGAAATTGAACAACTGAAAACCTGGATAGCCGGCAGATTGTTATGGATGGATGAAAATCTACCATACAAGGACGAGTACTGCAGTACTACGAGTACTATATCAATTTCGCAAGCCTCGGTGCAGTTGTCTCCTTCACCGGCTACCAACAACCTGACAATAAGATTCGGCGATATCCGCTTCGCCAACCGGCCTGAAATGAAAATCATCAATACCTACGGACAAGTGGTTAAGAACATTTATTTTGACAAAGAAAAACAAATGACTATTGACATATCAGGTTTAGTGGCAGGATTTTATAGTATCATATTAAATGACGAGGCAAAGACTGTAAAATCTTTTCTGAAAATCAATTAAATATTTTCAAACAAAACACCTGAACTTATGTACAAATATTCATACACTTCAGCAAAAATGAACGTTATAAACAGATGAGGTTATTTTGTCTGACATGCTTGTTGTATTTGATTGTTGGAAACGTATCGCTTGATGCACAAACTTCTCGTGTGGAGTTTGGTAAAAACCGTGTTCAGTTTCACAAAAAATTCAAAGAGTGGACCTATTATGAAGGCGACAGAACCATTGTGTACTGGTACGGCGATGGCCGAAATGTAGGACTTGCCGCAGCACACATAGCCGAAACAGAAATGGACGGCATCCGGGATCTGCTCGAACACAGCATCAGTGATAAAATCGAAATCATAGTTTATACCGATCTCACCGACCTCAAGCAATCAAATATCGGACTCGAAGATGCATTCGAATATTCGGGTGGATCTACAAAAATACTCGACAACAAAATATTCCTCTACTTTGATGGTAATCACCGACACCTTCACCGGCTTATACGGCAAGGCATTGCAGGTGTATATATCGAATCAATCCTCTACGGCAGTAGCTTGCAGGAAATAGTGCAAAATGCCGTTTCGTTCAATCTGCCTGACTGGTTCAAGAGCGGGCTTATAGCTTATGTCGGCGAAGAATGGTCAGTAAATCTTGACAACGAACTTCGCGACCTACTCACCAAAAGCCACATAAAGACATTCGAACAGCTCATTCGTACCAATCCGCAACTTGCTGGTCATGCTTTTTGGTATTATGTGTCAAAAGAATATGGTCAAACTTCAGTTGCCAACCTGCTTTACCTGGTACGCATCAATCGTTCGGTAGATGCGGGCTTTATATACGTACTTGGGCATGACCGGAAAATAACCGGAGAAAATATGCTCAATTTCTTCCACGAAAGGTACAGAAAGGATTTTCGGAATGCAAAGCCCGATTCGCTGTTACTTGTAAAATTGCCAACAAGAAAGGATGAAACCTTGACCATAATGGCAAAAAAACCATTCACCGGAACACTGGCTTTTGTAACCAATCAGAACGGAAAAGAAAGAATATATCTACAACAAGCAGATACAGGAAAAAGGAAATTGATACTCAAAAAGGGATTTCGAAATCTGTTTCAGCTGGCAGATAAAGAATATCCGCATATAGTGTGGTCAGCTGATGGCAATGAGCTGATTTGCATAAGAGAACACAGAGACAAGCAACTCATTGGCCAATACAATACAAAAACCGGTAAATGGACCTGGGATAAAATTGCCCCTTACTACGAAAGGATACATTCTGCTGATCTATTAGACAAGGGCAGACTTGTGTTTTCAGCTACAGTAGGAGGAGTATCGGATATATTCGTTTATTATTTATCCACCAAGCAAACAGTCAGGCTAACCAATGATTATTATGACGACCTTGATGCACGCTTCGCTCAATTTATGGGCAGGAAAGGTGTAATATTTCTATCAAACCGACCTACTGCTACAAATTTAAGCAATCGACCCGATTCCATTATGCCATTGCAGAAGCCCGATCTCTATTTTATTGAAATTGACAATCCGAATCCGCTTATTATCAAACTTACCGACAACCCACAGTACAATAAGGCAAATCCGCAATGGATAGATTCAACACATTTTACTTATTTGACAGAAGAAAACGGTAATTGGAACAGAAAAACCGGTTATCTGGAAGAAATAGTAAGCGATACCGTACAATCGATATATTTCAAAGACGGAACAAAGATAACAGTATCAATCGACAGCCTGATTCCGCAATTGAACCGGCAAGCAATAGATACCATAACATTTGAGCCATTTAAAGAAATAAAAGCCTCCTCAGCATGGGCATCAGACTATACTCAAAGTGTAGTGCCCATAAGGTACAGCGGTAAATCTGAAATGGTGTTTTTTCGGGAGAATCAGAAAATAAAAGCCGCCTTCGACAAAAGCCCAAAAAAAGGAATCTTGCTTCCTGCCAACACTTCTTACCACGAAGACTGGATCAAACAATGGTATATAAGCCAGCATCTGACCAAGGCTCCCGGAGTGCCTATACCTTCTGCCAAACCTGACACCGTCTCAGCCGTCAGAGTTGTACCTGTAAAGACTAAAGCTGACACCAGTTCCCAAAAAAAGATATCGTACTTCCAGTCGGAGTTTGAAGATGATGAAACTGTTATAAAATTCGAAAAGCCCACTGAACCATTCATTGAAGAAAAGTCTGAAATAAGTGTAGAGAGCAATAAAAAGTTCGTGGTCAAAAATGCAAGGATAGTACCGTACAGGCTCGCCTTCAAAACAGACTATATCACCACCCGACTTGACAATTCGCCATTGTTTGGAGGACTTGACAATTATATCGGGCGTAAGTTGAACGCCAGCGGTACCGCCGATAATTTTTCATACATACCTTTAGGCATATTGCTTACAACCAACTTTAAGGATGTGCTTGAAGACTATGTGTTTGATGTAGGTGCCAGGTTCCCTACAAGTTTTAGAGGAGGCGAATATTTTATGACATTCCACGACAGAAAATTCCGCTGGGACAAAGCATATTCCTATTATTATTCCGGGCAGCAAAGCATCATTGACCCAACACTCATTGACAACAATTATTTTAAAAATCTACCTAAAGCACTACAGTTTCAGCTACCGGGCAATTTTGCCGGATTTCCACAATTCCGGACTAAGGTGATTACCAATCTGGTTCAGGCCGAATTCAGGTATCCGTTTGATTTATTCAGAAGTATCAGGTTTAGAACCACATTCAGAAATGATAAAATGCATTGGAAAGCAACAGAAAAGAATTCGCTCAATACAAGAAATTATACCGAACAACGTATTTCCCAAAGAATAGAATACGTATTCGACAACACATTGTCCACGGGCATCAATCTCTTGAACGGTACAAGGTACAAAGCATATACCGAAGCTATTAAAGGCTTACAGATACAGTTTGAAGACCCTTTGGCATTCAATCTTAAGAATGGCTTTATGGGAATAATTGGACTTGACTTCAGACATTATGAGCCTATCCTGAAAAAAAGCGTCATTGCCGTAAGATTTGCCGGAGAAATTTCCTTTGGTACGGAAAAGATGCTGAACATACTCGGAGGCGTTGACAACTGGCTCGTACCTAGTTTTAACCCAAATATTCCTTTGCCCACAGGTGATAACATTGCCTATCAGGCAATAGTGCCCGGCCTTAGAGGATTCACGTACAACATCCGCAATGGTAGTAGCTACGGGTTAATGAGTGCCGAACTCAGGATTCCTGTATTCAGGTATTTTTCAGAAAAAATCCGGTCGTCCATCATAAGAAATTTTCAGGTTGTTGGATTCTTTGATGCAGGAATGGCTTGGGACGGTTTTTCGCCATTCAGCAAAGACAGTCCGATCAACACTATTTACCTCGAAAATCCACCGACAGTTAAAGTAAAGGTAAATTATTACAGAGACCCACTTGTGGCGGGAGTCGGTTTCGGTGTGCGCACTTCCCTTCTTGGGTATTTTATAAGGGCTGATTATGGATATGGTATTGAATCTAGGATCATAGGCAAACCAGTATTGTATCTTGCATTTGGTACAGATTTCTGACCAATGTTTATTATATAATTTCATTTGATCCAACATGCTGTTGCTATTATTGAGCAGAAAAATTTAACTTTGCGATTCAAAAAAAGACATAATCTAAGATGGCAAAACCACATCCACCAAAAGGAACCTTGATAGCAGTAGGCGGAAATGAAGACAAAGGCATAGAACAATCGGAGCAATATTCACTTGATTTTATTGAAGATGGCATTCTAAGCCGTATTGTAAAAGAAGCCGGTGGAAAAGATGCCAACATTTCTGTCGTAACAACGGCATCGAGCATTCCGCAACAGGTAGCCAAGAATTATCTTACAGCATTTGGCAAACTTGGTTGTAAAAACGTAAATATTCTGGACATCCGCAATAAGTTTGATGTAAAAAAAGCAGACAATATTAACTTAATAAAAAAGAGTGATGTTGTCATGTTATCTGGTGGTGACCAACGCAGGCTGGTGCACATTATTGGCGGGTCTGAAATACATAAAATACTTAAACAACGCTATCAGGAAGATGATTTTATTATAGCAGGTACGAGTGCGGGCGCTATGGCAATGTCTAAAGAAATGATAAGTGGCGGGTCGAGTACTACGGCTATGCTTAAAGGCAATGTAAGCATGATGCAAGGCTTTGGCTTCCTTGAAGAGGTAATAGTTGATTCTCATTTTATTAACAGAGGCCGGTTTGGCAGGCTTACGGAGGCTGTTGCCAAATTTCCAAAATTGCTGGGCATAGGCCTGGGCGAAGATACTGGTGTCATTATCAAAGAAGGCAACATCTGTACCACCATTGGCTCGGGAATGGTTCTTGTCTTTGACGGTGAGCATCTCAGCCACAACAAAGTACCTGACTTAGATGAGGGGACACCGATATCTATTGGAAATATGATCGTACACGTAATGGCTAACACCGACACCTTCTATCTAGGCACAAGACACCTGAAGATACTTACTGCCGACCAGGCTTATGAACAGGAAGCAGACTGGCAGTAAAGCCCATTATGTACAGAAAAAACTTAGCTACCTAAACCAGTCGGCGTACATGGTATAGTTGTTAGCAATGCGCTCTACATAGTGTCCAAACTGTTCGACTGTCAATTCCTTTACGGGTTTGGCAGGTACACCTGCATATATCATTCCTGATTTAAGATGAGCTTTTTCGAGTACGACTGCTCCTGCTGCTATGAGTACATTATCTTCAATGACTGCATCATCCATAACGATAGCGCCCATACCTATCAATACATTATTGCCCACTTGGCAGCCATGAACGATGGCATTATGACCTACTGAGACATTGTCACCCAATGTAGTGATGGTCTTCTGGTATGTGCAATGTATAACTGCACCATCCTGAATATTAACCTTATTACCAAATTTGATGCTATTGACATCACCCCGCACAACAGCATTGAACCACACCGAGCAGTCGTCGCCCATGATGACATCGCCGACGATAGTAGCATTCGGAGCTATGAAACAATTTTTGCCGAATTCAGGATAGATACCTTTGACAGGGAGGATAAATGCCATTTGTTACTTTTGGTTCTTGCTGGCTGAAATTCCCTTTTCTTCGATGTATTGGTCAAGCACCCTGGAGATGATATCACGCAGATATAGTTTTTCTTTCTTAGCCATATTCTTAAGTGCATCGAGCTTATCCTTTTTAAAGAGGAATGTTACCCTTTTTAGGGTTTCTTCGTCGAATGCTCTAAGGTCTTCTTCAGTTGACACAGTGGTCGGCATGGCTGTATTTGAAAACAAAGCATCAAGCCCACTGAAGAATGATTTCTTGTTGCCTTTTCTATCTTGCTTTACTGGTTCTTCTTTATTTTGGTTTGTTTCGAGCCGTTCTTCTACTGGTTCCTTCCACAAATCATCTATAGCAGATTCAAAAAAAGCATCCAGATCATTGAAGAATTTTTTACCGGCTTTCTTTGGTAAAGCGACTGTAGTGGTTACTGCCAAATCTTCACTTGTCTCTGTCCATTCAAGATCATTACCTATTGCCAAAGGCTCTTTATTTCTAATTGTTTTTTTCACGGCTAAACTTTCAAAGGATTATTTTGATTCAACACCTGCCAGTACTTCAGCACCGGTACGTTGGATGATTTCTTTACTAAGGTTAAGGTAATCTTCTGCTCCTATACTTCTTGGGCTGTATGCAAATATATCTTTGCGCTGAGCAGGCGCTTCGGCAAGTGCAACATTATCTCTAATCATAGTTTTAAACACTTTTTCACCAAAGTGTTTAATGATGGTATCCACTACATCACGGTTCAGTACTTTTCTTGAATCGTACATAGTAGCTATTACACCACCCAACTCAAGCTCTTTGTTGAGTCTAAACTTCACTTTATCAATGATTTGTTTAATTTTTGCAAGCCCCTGCATAGCAAGGAATTCGGTCTGAAGCGGAATCAGAACATACTGGCTGCTCGTGAGGGCATTCAATGTAAGCAAACCAAGTGACGGCGGACAATCAATGATGATGTAGTCGTATTCCTCGGCTACAGGCACAAAAAGCTCACGCAATATATATTCGCGCCCGGCTTCATTGATCAGCTCCATTTCGGCACCTGACAGGTCAAGTGATGAGGTGATGACATCTAAGTTTTCCTTAACATGATAAGGATCAAGCTCCGATTCACCTCTAATTGATTCATAAATAGAGTTTTTCTGGCGTGGAATGCCTAATGAAAGCGTAAGATTAGCCTGTGGATCAAGGTCAACGAGTAGTACTTTCTTGCCCTGTTCTACAAGTCCGGCTCCTATATTGATGGCTGAAGTCGTTTTACCTACGCCACCTTTGTGGTTTAATAATGAGATTACAATTGCCATAGTTAAAAATTTCTGGTTGTTCCTGTTTGTTTAAATATAAATCATGGTTTTACTCAACACAAAATTACAAAAAATGGAGCTGAATAAAAAATTTTAAATTCAATTTAAATAAATTTTAAAAGCTATAATCTTGATTTTCAAAATAATATGGGTTCAACATTTTTTTAAGATACGAAAATACTACAATAATCAATAAATTGTTTTATATTTGCAACATTATTCAAATAATTGTTTATAAATAAGATTATGATAACGCCTGACCGTATCCTGCTTAATGAGCGATTCATCAAAGTTTTTACGCTCCTTGAAGAGCGTGGTGTGATAAAGAAAAATGACCGCGATGGTAAGGGAATGAAGGATTTTGCTGAGCGCATTCTTGGCAATAAGGGATATGGCCACATCGTTAGGGCATTTCTGAATCCTGATGATAAACGCGTTATCGACTATCACCATGCCAGGCTCATCTGTCAGGAATACGGTATTAATGAAAAGTATTTGCTTGAAGGAAAGGGCGCACCTTTTGGCATAGAGCTTACCACCCCAGGGCTGCATTTGCCTGATGCCGGTACCAAGGCCAACATACTTTATACTACTGTTGAAGCATTCGCAGGTTCTACACTTGGGCAGGGCAGCTTCGAGCGTGAAGAATTCGATAGCTTTTCCATTCCGGGTGTGTCAGGTACAGGCCTTGTAGCATTCCCAATAAAAGGAAACAGCATGGAGCCAGTGATTCAGAATGGCGATATTGTTGTGTGTCGTGAAGTAAATTCGATAAACAATATTAAGGAAAATGAAATCTACGCCATAAAAGCCAATGGTTCTCTTTGGGTAAAATACATTAAAAAAATGACTGATTCATCCGGCAGGGTCACACATTTGAAGCTCATATCAGCCAATCATTTTGAACACGACCCATTTGAAGAAGAAGTGAATGAGTTTACCAGAATCTACAAAGTAATCAGAAAAATATCAGAAATCTGAACCAGCAAGTCAAGCCGACTATAATGGTTAAATCATTTTTTGGTTTTGTCGTTGCCTGAATTGAGTTTTGACCTTAGTTGTCCGGTGTTTTCAATGATGAGCCCTATTTTTGACAATCCGGTCAATGGGTTGCTACGCCCGAATTGTTCGAGGCTGAATTTATAAGTACCCGACTGAGCGAAAACGACATTTTCTTGGAGACCTATCAGCAGATTGCAGCTACCCGACGAACATTTGCCGAACCAGTTTCCAGTTTTGGAGGCTAGTTCCAGAGAGAGTTGTTGTTCGGTCTTTTTGCCATCGGGGAAAGTAGTATAAACCTTAACGTATGCATTTTCAGAAGCAAAAGTATCTGCATGCATCACATCAAGAATGAGATTATACACCTTTGAAGTATCATTGATTTCGAATTGAAAATCAATGCGTTTATTATAATCCCAACCTTTGGAATCTATGGTTTGATAATCTTTAAAAATATAATCTGGGCCGCATCCGGCAAGAAGCAAGACAAGACCAACCGACAAGATAACTTTAACTTTCAATACCAAGTAATTTAGAGATTTAACTGAAGATATCCTTCATACGTTCAAAGAAGCCTTTCTCTGATTTTTCACTTTTCGGCTGAAAGTTAGGCATATTTCTCATCTTTTCAAGCAAAGTGCGCTCTTCAGCTGTAATATCTTTAGGTGTATATATATTGACATAAATGAGTTGGTCGCCAGTAGAATATGCATTATGCACCGAAGGCAGGCCTTTACCTTTGAGGCGAAGTACTTTTCCGGCCTGTGTTCCCGGGTCTATTTTTACTCGAGCCTTACCGTTAATAGTAGGTACTTCAACACTCGTACCCAAGGTAGCATCGGCAAAATTAAGGTTCAGTTCATAGGCCAGATTCATACCGTCACGAGTCAAATATTCATGTTTTACCTCTTCGATGTGTATGAGCAGATCACCCGACGGGCCGCCTTTCGGACCGGCATTACCTTTATTGCGCAAAGACAGCTGCATGTTGTCTTCTACGCCTGCCGGTATGTCAATCTCTATTGTTTCTTCTTCCCACATTCGGCCATCTCCTTTGCAGGTATTACAATGTGCTGTTATGACCTGTCCACTTCCGCTACAAGTTGGACAGGTAGTAGTGGTCTGCATCTGCCCCAGAAATGTATTCTTTATTTGCCTGACATAGCCCGACCCCCGACAAGTAGAGCATGTGCTGGTACTCTGAGCGTCTTTTGCACCGGAGCCTTTGCAGCTTGTGCATTTTACCTGTTTTCTTACTTTAATCTTTTTAGAGACACCCTTAGCTATTTCCTCCAGGGTCATTTTTACTTTAATCCTCAGATTGCTTCCACGCTGCCCTTGTTTTTGTTGACCTCCTCTTGATGATCCGCCTCCAAAAAAGCTTTCAAACGGATTATCACTTCCGAATACGTCTCCAAAATTCTGGAAAATATCATCCATTGTCATTCCGCCATTGCCACCACGAAACCCGCCTGCCCCCATATTTGGGTCAACACCGGCATGACCATATCTGTCATACCTTGCCTTTTTGTCAGGGTCATTGAGCACATCGTAAGCTTCTGCTGCTTCTTTAAATTTTTCTTCAGACGCTTTATCTCCAGGATTTCGATCGGGGTGATACTGCATTGCCACCTTGCGGTATGCTTTTTTTATAGTATCGGCATCAGCATTTTTATCTACACCGAGTATTTCGTAATAGTCTCTTTTTGCCATAATATTTGTGTCTGTTGCAGGAGTATTTGCCAAGGGGCATACTATTTACCTACTACAACCTTTGCATATTTAATAATTTGTTCATTAAGTGTATAGCCTCTTTCGATGGTATCTATAATTTTGCCTGTATTGGCCCCTCCTAGGTCAAGCTCAGTAATGGCTTCGTGCATCTCTTCATTGAAGTTGGCTCCATCCGTTTCCATAGCTTGCAAGCCTTTACTTTTTAAAGTTTGAGTCAACTTATTATATACCAGTCGGATACCTTCTGAGAATGGCTCCGGACTGGCTTCTTCATCAGCTATCTTTCTTGCTCTTTCGAAATCGTCCAGCACCGGTAATAGTGCCAACATCACTTCTTTTGATGCCACTTGCTCAAGCTCTATCCGTTCTCTTGCAGTACGTTTTCTGAAATTGTCAAATTCGGCTACGAGCCTAAGGTATTTGTCCTTTAACTCGGCTATCTGTGCATTCAGACTTTCATTGGGGTCCGGATGTTCTACTTGTTCAACATCTTCAGCAATATTATGCTCTTCTTCTCTGACCTCCACCATTTCCTGATCATCTGCGTGCAGGTTTGTACCTTCATTATTCTTCTGTGTCATTGCTTGCTTTCTTGTTTTAAACAATTTATGTATCAATTTACTTGCCATCTGAATTATTGTGTCAATTTGTCAGTTATTGTTTGATTTTCTCGGTCAATATTTCTTTTACTGAGTCAGGTGTTTGTGCTGAACCTATCATACGTTGGTCAGGCCCTACCAATAGCAGTATAGGTATCTGCCTTATACCATAAAGTTTTGCCATTCGCGATTCGAAACCATTAAGCTCTGTTGTATGGTAGTCCCAAGTCAGGCGGTCAGCTATAATGGCACTATTCCATCTTGATTCATCCTTTTCAATGCCAATGCTCAATATTTCAAATCCATCAGCATTATTATATTGTTTTGTATGAAAATTTTCATAAAGTGTCCGAATTTCGGGGCTTTCTCTTCTACAAGGACCACACCAACTCCCCCAGAAATGAAGTAGTACATATTTACCTTTCCAGGCAGCCAGGTCAAGCTCTTTTCCATCCTTTAGTTGTACAATTGTTTTGGGTATTTGTTCACCTGCAGACACATTTGGTTTGAAATAATAATCGCGAGCAAGCTTAAAGGCCGCCCAAATACTTAACAAAATAAAGACTGTAATGATTGTTCTTTGCATGTATATCCGTAAATAATTGTAAATTTCGCAAAATTTTTGAAATATGGACGAATTACTGACTATCGACCCAAAGGATTTGCCTGTAAAAGATCTGCATCAACATATTGTTGGGTCAATTGCACCACGCCCTATAGCCTTTGCATCCACAATGGATGAAAACGGAATTCCGAACATTGCTCCTTATAGCTTTTTTAATGCGTTCAGTTCAAATCCGCCGATTCTGGTATTTTCTTCAAACCGCAAAGTAGCAGATAACAAAACAAAAGACACGCTACATAATGTGCTTGCCACAAAAGAAGTAGTCATCAATGTTGTCAATTATGCCATTGCAAGGCAAGTAGCCATCTCGAGCGTGGAGTATGCTCCGGATGTTAACGAATTCGAAAAAACCGGTTTAACACCTATACCTTCTGAGACTGTAAAACCATACCGCGTCAAAGAATCGCCCGTACAAATGGAATGTTCAGTCAAAGAGGTGATACCTTTGGGTGAAAAAGGCGGAGCAGGCCATCTCATTATTTGCCAAGTGAGCAGGATGCACATCTCTACATCTATACTGGATGAAAACAACAGAATAGATCCCCAAAAAGCTGACTTAGTAGGCAGACTTGGGCGAGCATGGTACGCACGGATTAAGGGCGATTGCATATTTTCGCATCACCAACCGGTAAATATCATTCCGGTAGGCTACGATAATCTGCCTGAAGCAATACGAACAAGTCCGGTTTTCACAGGTCATGACCTTGGTGTATTTGCGAGCAAGACAGAATTTCCTGATAAGGAAAAAATAAAAGAAATAAAGACGAATGATTCTAAAGTGAAAGATATATTGGGACAACCCAATCCTTCAATGGAGCTGCAGCGTTATGCCAAACATCTGATAGACATCAACCGTGAAGATGATGCCTTTTGTGTGGCAATGATTTCACTTGACTGCCATTAAGAGTTAACCCAGATAACGGATGAAGAATTTAAGCGAAATTGATTCATGCAAAAAATCCATAAAAAAAAGATCATAACATAGTGAACTATGGTTTTGAGCTTTTGAAATGGACATGAAGCTATAATTATTTGCAGCTTACATTGCTGTATCGTTTGTCACTGTACTATTCTTGTCCTTTCCGAATATTATTTTATATAAAGGAATGGTAATTCCTCGCTTGGTGAGGAAAAATAGGATCGAGGTATAAATTGTACTAAACAATATAATAGAAAAACACAATGCCTGTATAGCAGAACCATAAGGGTGGCCTTCCTGCAACGGAAGTGTAGCTATTACTGCTGCACCCAAACCTTTTGGTATCATAAAACTGATAACGCCCTTATCCAGTACCGGTGTATCTCGATGCATTACCAGTTTGACCGCTATGATGCGCACCAGAAACAAAATGCCTGTAAAACCAGCTCCCCAGGTAAGCCAGAAAAGATCGTCGATTTTAATACTCAGACCAATATATACAAAAAAGAAGGTGCGTAGCAGAAAAACCATTTCACTAAAAAAATCTTTTTCGTCCTTCTTCAATGCAATATCTTGATTGGGGATAATTCGTTCGAGCATTTTTGGTTCAAAATAATCAAGATTGCCCAATGCAATACCAAAGGACAATGCCGTCAATGGCCCACTAAAGTGCAAATATTCTGTAATGCCATATAATATGAACAAGAAAGCAGGTGTCATAAACTTGGTATTCTTCAGGTCTTTGTACCTGCCTAGTATAAATGTCCAAAGAAAAGCTCCACCTATACCAATAATAAGCGAAAGTATGATACTCGAAATAAAGCTTGACAACACGGTATTCACCTGTACATTGGCGGAGGTCATCAAACCTAGAATACTCAGCGGAATAGCGAGTGTAAAAACATCTGTTTCCGCTGACTCCATGATGAGTGTGGCAGCGGTCTTAGGCCTGACATTGATTTTCTTCACTAAGCCAACCACTACGGCAGAAGAGGTACCACCGAGCGCTGCACCAATAAATAGTGAAGGTAAAATAGGTATTTCAAGCATAAAATAACACAAGGGTGTGAGGGTCATCCATGTAAAAAGAAACCCAATGGTAGTGATGGTAGCCGCCGCCCTCAGCGAGTTCTTTACCTCCGCAAACTTCAGGTCTGTACCACTCTCGAACAGGATGAATAATAGTACCAGATTCGAAAAAATAGAACCAAACTGGCCAAATGTGGAGGTATCTACAAGATTAAGAATCGGGCCTATCAACAAACCTAGTATCATCAGGCCCAACACATCGGGTATGCTCCTCCTCTCAAAGACACCATTCATATAATGTCCCCAAAAAATGAAAAAGCCCATAACGATGATGATGACAGGTGTACTCATGTTCTTTTCCTTGATTTGTTAATTTTCTGAACCCACAATAATGCGGAATGATCTTCCAAGTATTGTTCAAAACAAAGAAAAGCTAAAATTTTTAGAAATGAAAATCGAAAAGAAAAAAAAATAAACAATATTGAAAATATTGACATAAAATGAATCAACCTGTGCATGACAACATGCTACTCTTAAGTGATGATGCCTCCCTGCAAAATGGATCATTGTACCAATGAATGGGTACTTTGCTACCCTGAAATCCAAAAACGCCCTGCAATCCGCCAGTATGGATGGCTATTATGGTTTTGCCGGGTGTTATCCTTTCTTGGTTTAACATTTCCTCAAGCCCATACATCATCTTTGCAGTATAGACCGGATCCAGCGGTATGCCATACTTATTATAAAAGTTATTGATAAAATGAAAAAGCCTGTCATCTGCTTTTGCATAACCACCGAAGCAATATTCATCTGTCACATCCACATGACTTACATTCTTGTGAAGTAGGCTGTTTATTTCATCTTTTAACCACTTACCTTTGAGTGCCGAAAAAGATAACACCTTCACATTTTCGGGCAACACATCAGCAAGACCGGCTGTGGTGCCACCTGTACCAGATGCCAAGCAGATAAGCGTATTGTTCAGATCGATCTGTAAAGCAAGCTCCTCAGCAAGTTCACCACAACCCTTGAGTGCAAGCTCATTGGTACCACCTTCCGGTAGAAAATAAATGTTCTCGAACTCAGGATGACCAGGCTGGTGTGAAAATTCTCTAAACTCTGCCCTGGACATGTAACTGAGCTGCATTCCTGCACTCTGGGCGAAATTGAGCGTCACTCCGGGATTCAGAGGTTTCTCTCCACGTATTATCCCGATAGTTTTTATGTCAAAATATTTTCCGGCGGCAGCAGCCGCTGCAATATGGTTGGAGTAATATCCGCCTTTTGTCATCAAAGCCTCATAATTTCCTTCTTTGAATGCAAGCAGATTGTACTTTAATTTTCGATACTTATTGCCGGATATCACAGGATGTGTAAGATCATCTCTTTTCATGAACACTTCATGATGAGAACTGAATCCGTCGAGTCTGACGAGTGGGGTCGGCAAATGAAACTGTCCGAACATTTTTATAAAAAAAGCCACCGTTCAGCATACGATGGCTTTAAGAATATTTTAATTGTAAAATAAATTATCTGACAATGCTAAAAGTACCGGAAGCTTTGATATTACCTTTCTCATCCTTAAGCGATACAAAATACATCCCGACATTAAAATTATCAAGATTGATAAACCAATTATATGGTTCTTTGGTCAGAATATCGGTTTCTTCCCTCATTGTCTTGCCCAGCAAGTCTGTAATCATCAAATGTGCTTTGCCTTCAATGATGCCTGTGGTATTAAACTCGATAAAATTATTAGCCGGATTTGGGAAGATATTGAGTTTTCCAATAGATAGTGATGGGCTGAATATACCAACTTTTGTTTTATTGGTTTTGAAATCTATATCCTGTATGGTATCGCCTGTAGCTGTACAATTTAAGACCATAATGGGCTCCGTACTACCATTTGCTATATAATGGTAAGCAACAGAAGTATCAGGAGTACCACCGGCACCGCCGAAGAAATTCGAAACATCTGTCCAGCCGAGCACAGGTATCTTTACTTCCAATTTGATAGTCTGGATGCTTGTTCTTTTTTCGCGAAGTACATCATACGTTCCGAGTGGAATTTTAAGCTTGCCCCATGAATCTACTACATCAAGCCTTTTGATATTTTGGCCAAACCTAACAGAGTCTGGTGTAAAGGGAATGCCTGAGAACAAGGAGTCAGGAAGTAATTCTGCACTGAAGGTGGCTCCGAAAGTGTATTCGGTATTGCTTATGTCAAAATACTTCATCGGGTTTCTTCTTTCTACAGCAGCCGGCTTTCCTTTGACTACCAGCGGGAATCCGAATCCCAGAATATCTCCTTTGTATCCAAGAATCTCAAAAGCACTGTTAGTAACGTTATAATATACATCAGCAAAATTTGACTTTGAATACAGTTCTGCTGTCGGAAAATCTGCAAAACCGTTTCCCTGACTTGCAGGAGCAAATGATGTAAGGTCGATACTTTCTTCCTTGAGCTTTGAAAAATCCCAATTGCCATTAGTCGCCTGTGCCGGAGCTAATAAATAACCGGACTCTGAATCATTGGCTAATTTGGTTGTATCACCTGCCTTTGGCCACGCTGCATTTGTAACGATTATCTGTGCATTTACATTCACCATACTACAGACAAACGCTATAAGAAAAGTAAATTTCTTCATCATCAATAAATTTTTTTCAAATATACATCTTTTCTTGAAACACTTAATACTATATATCGATTTTGTTCAGATGCTCTGCAGTTGTACCAAAGCTGCGTATTCGCCATTCTGTGCCATAAGTTGGTCGTGGGTACCTCGTTCTATGATGTTACCTTCACTCATGACGAGTATTTCGTCAGCCTGCATGATGGTAGAAAGTCGGTGTGCAATAATGAGACTGGTTCTATTCTTCATCAGGTAGTTCAATGCTTGTTGTACCAATTTTTCTGACTCGCTGTCAAGAGCAGATGTCGCTTCGTCAAGCAACAAAACCGGAGGATTCTTCAATACTGCGCGGGCGATGGTGATGCGTTGTCTCTGTCCGCCAGACAATTTCGATCCTCGGTCACCTACATTGGTATGGTATCCGTCTTCCATAGCCACGATAAAGTTATGTGCATTCGCTGTTCTGGCAGCATCTTCCACCTGTTGACGCGTTACATCTTTCTGGCCAAATACAATATTATTGTACACCGTATCATTAAACAGGATGGCATCTTGAGTTACAATGCCCAACAGTTCACGCAGATCATATATCTTTAGTTGTTTGATGTCAGTACCGTCTATAAGAATCGTGCCTTGTGTAGCATCATGAAAACGCGGTATAAGGTCAAGTAATGTGCTTTTACCGGATCCGGAAGCTCCTACCAATGCAACTGTTTTCCCTGCCGGAATGACAAGATTGATATCTTTCAGAACGGTGGTTTCCGAATTTTTATATTTGAAATGAACATTTCTAAATTCTATAGCTGAGTTGAATGTTTGAATCGGCAATGCGTCTGGTGCATCTTTGATTGCTTCATCAGCATGCATAATCATATCTATTCTATCCATCGCAGCATAACCCTTCTGGATATTGGTCCATGCACTTGAAAGGCTTTTGGCAGGATCTATGACCCTGAAGAAGGCAAACAAGAAAGCCAGGAATGCCGACGCCTGCATGTCACCTTTAAACACAAGAGAAGACCCATAGACAATAAGTAAAGCAACAATGGTGACGCCAAGCCATTCGCTGAGTGGAGAGGCCATGTCTCTTTTACGAAGTATTTTCACCATCGTCTTTTTGTACAAAAGATTTTCTGCTTCAAACTTACTCTGCTGGTACTGTTCTGCATTGAAGCCCTTGATAACACGGAGACCGCCTAAAGATTCTTCAATGATACTTGTTACAGAACCGAGTCTTTGCTGTGCCTCACTACTATGTTTGCGCAGTGTTTTTGAAATGACCCACACTACAAACCCAATAACGAGTATCATTCCGAAGGCAAACAATGTAAGCGTAGGGCTAGTATAAAGCATATAGGTCAATGCGCCAATGATCATGAGTGGCTCCCGGAATATTGCCTCCAACACACTCAGTATGCTCACTTCTATTTCCTGAACATCTGCCGTAACTCTCGACATCAGGTCACCTTTTCTTTCTTCGCTAAAATATGACATCGGCAATCGCATGATTTTTGAGAAGACGGATTCGCGTATATCACCAATAACACCATAACGTACCGGGCTTATGAAATACAAAGCCGCATAGCGAAAAAGATTGGAGAAAAAGAACAGCACTATGAGCATTCCGCAGGCAAAAAACACAGCCTTTTCTTCACCTACACTGGTTATCAGGTAGCTGAATTTCCATTCAACGAATTCAATAAGATTGCTGAGGTTAGACTTTAGTTCTACGGGTATGGTCTTACGCGGTGTTTGTCTGAACAGTATCTGTAAAAATGGGATGATAGCCGGTATGGTCGCTATTGTAAACAGTGACAGAAGAATATTCGAAAAAATATTCAAAGCTACCAGGTATTTGTATTTTTTTACATAACCCAACAGCCTGGACAACTTTGACATGTATCTTATTTAGTTATCTACCCGACAATATTTTAGTCCAGATCAGAGAAGTCAAAATCATTCAGAAACGCAGTATTAAAATCACCTGCTATGAATTTCGGATCTCGCATCAGTTTTTTATGAAATGGTATAGTCGTTTTGATACCTTCCACTATAAATTCGTCAAGTGCTCTTTCCATTTTCGTGATAGCTTCTTCCCTTGTACGAGCCTTGACAATCAATTTGGCTATCATCGAGTCATAGTTAGACGGTACTTTATAGCCCGTATAAACGTGGGTATCAACCCTTACACCATGACCTTTGGCTATGTGCAGTGTTTTGATAAGGCCTGGCGAAGGTCTGAAATTATTTTTTGGATCTTCGGCATTGATTCTGCATTCGATGGCGTGCATGATTGGGTAATAGTCTTTTCCGGAAATAGGAACACCGGCAGCTATTTTTATTTGTTCTTTAATCAAATCATAGTCGATTACTTCCTCCGTCACAGGGTGCTCCACCTGAATACGAGTGTTCATTTCCATGAAGTAGAAATTCCTGTATTTATCCACCAGGAATTCGACGGTGCCTACACCTTCATACTTGATTGATTTGCCGGCTTTAACGGCAGCTTCCCCCATTTTTTGGCGAAGTTCATCTGTCATAAAAGGTGAGGGCGCCTCCTCAACCAGTTTTTGATGGCGACGTTGTATAGAGCAGTCACGTTCAGAAAGGTGGCAAACATTACCATATTGGTCACCTGCTATCTGGAATTCAATGTGTCGTGGTTCTTCGATATATTTTTCCATATAGATACCATCATTGGCAAAGGCAGCTTTGGCTTCCTGTCTGGCCGAGTTCCAGGCATCTTCGAACTCTTCTTCTTTCCACACTATGCGCATACCACGGCCTCCGCCACCGGCTGTAGCTTTGAGTATCACCGGATATCCGATTTCTTTGGCGAGTTTTTTTCCTTTGGTAGTATCTTTTAGCAGTCCGTCCGATCCTGGAACAACTGGTACACCCGCTTTAATCATAGTTTCTTTGGCAGTTACCTTATCGCCCATTTTTCGGATCTGCGCTGCTGTAGGACCGATAAACTTAATGCCGTACTCTTGGCATACTTCTGCAAAATTTGCATTTTCACTTAAAAATCCATAACCCGGATGGAGTGCATCAGCATTAGTAATTTCTACTGCAGCCATAATCCTTGGAATATTCAGGTATGATTCTGTTGAACTTGGCGGACCGATACATACGGCTTCATCTGCGAATCTAACATGCAAGCTCTCTCTGTCGGCAGTAGAATATACAGCTACAGTTTTGATGCCCATTTCCTTACATGTCCTGATTATCCGAAGGGCGATCTCCCCTCTGTTGGCGATAAGGATTTTATTAAACATAGTTAATTATTGCTGGTTTGTTAATTGGGTGAAATTGGAAGCACAGGCTACCCTGCAGGATCAACCAGGAACAAAGGCTGGTCATATTCAACCGGAGTAGAATCATCAACCAAAACCTTCACAATCTTACCTGACACTTCGCTTTCTATTTCATTAAAGAGTTTCATAGCCTCAATTATGCAAATGCGTTGCCCTTTGCTCACATTGTCACCTACCTGAACAAAAGCTGGTTTATCCGGGCCTGAAGCTCTGTAGAAAGTACCGACCATCGGAGATTTGATTTCGATGTAATTTCCGCCTGTTGATGGTACTGTTGGCTGTACTGTCTTCTCAGTTACCGTCGATATTGCCGGCTCGGTAGAGACGGGTGGTGCCACCGCGACCTGAGTGGCCGGTTGAGAAGCAGGTGCAGGGGCTACTACTTGTACTGCTTTGCCGGATGAAAACTCCTTCGAGCGGATAATCAGTTTAAAATCCCCGTTTATGAGCTTTACTTCAGACAAATTGGTCTTTGCTACCAGATTGATCAGTTCCTGAATTTCTTTATAAGTCATGATTTTAATTATTTAGCTCTTTCCATGTAAGAATTGGTCCGTGTATCTATCTTTATCAGATCACCTTCGTTAACGAACAAAGGTACTCTAATTTCTGCTCCTGTTTCGAGTTTTGCAGGTTTCATTGCATTGGTTGCAGTGTCACCCTTGAGGCCAGGTTCTGTGTATGTAACCTGCAGTACAACATGTAGCGGGAGGTCAACGGTGAGAGCAGTTTCTTTTTCAGCATGAAACAAGATCTCTACTTCGATACCTTCTTTCATCAACTGAGCATTTTCTATCATGCCATCCGGAATGGTAAACTGCTCAAAAGATTCATTATCCATAAAATTATATCCTGCCTCATCTTTGAAAAGGTATTGGCTTTTCCTTCTTTCTACCCTTACCACCTCTATTTTGTGTCCTGAAGGAAAATTATTTTCAAGGACACGACCGTTGGTAAGGCTTTTCATTTTTGTCCGAACAAAGGCAGCACCTTTTCCTGGTTTA
Organism: Saprospiraceae bacterium; assembly: GCA_019694295.1. Lineage (GTDB taxonomy): Bacteria > Bacteroidota > Bacteroidia > Chitinophagales > Saprospiraceae > JAEUUM01. The sequence continues at coordinate 18,743 of JAIBCG010000004.1, read as the reverse complement.
ACATGTTGAAACTCTACAACAGTATAAATGTCGTTATTATACACAAAACAAAGTCCGTTTTTGATATCTCCTGTAGTTGCCATTCAATTATTTATTTGTTAAAAATTTAAATTTCGCCGCAAATGTACGAATTTTAATTTTTTGTAGCAAATGCTATATCTATCTGTTCTGTGCAGAACCATCATACGACCACTTTAACAACAATGCACCCCAGGTAAATCCGCCACCAAAAGCTGTCAACATAATATTATCTCCCTTTTTTAGTTGGTTTTCCCATTCCCACAGGCACAATGGAATAGTACCTGATGTGGTATTTCCATATTTTTCTATATTCACCATCACTTTTTGTGAAGGGATATTTAAAAAATCACCCACAGAGGAAATAATCCGTTTGTTAGCTTGGTGAGGTACCAGCCAGTTAATGTCATCTGTTGTCATATTATTTCTGGCAAGTACTTCTTCTATGGCCGAAACCATGCCTTTTACAGCAAATTTAAAGACTGCCTGACCCTCCTGATACACATAATGCTCTTTAGCCATGACCGTTTCAATACTTGCAGGTTTGAGCGACCCGCCAGCCTTCATGTGAAGATGAACACGTCCTGCGCCATCTGCCTTGAGTACAGCATCTACAATGCCTGTTTCGTCTGTTGTTGGCTCCAGTAGAACAGCACCACAACCATCACCGAATATGACACATGTAGCACGGTCTGTATAATCAATGATAGAAGACATCATGTCGCCACCTACTACAATCACTTTCTTGTATGCACCACTTTCTACAAGTTTTGAAGCGGTATAAAGTGCATACAGAAAACCACTACAAGCAGCTCTTATATCATAACCATAAGCATTTTTAGCGCCTACTTTGTCCAGAATAATGTTGGCAGTATCCGGAAAAACCATATCTGGAGTAACAGTAGCGCATATCAGCAACTCAATATCGTCTGCAGCTGTATTGGTCTTCCTCAACAAGCCATTGACCGCCTCTGTACACATATCGGATAGTGCCTTGCCTGGCTCCTTCAGTATCCTGCGCTCCTTGATACCTGTACGAGTTGTTATCCACTCATCAGTCGTTTCTACCATTCTTTCCAGATCGATATTTGAAAGCACGGTTTCCGGAACATAGCCCTGTATCCCGGTTATAGCAGCCCTGATTTTTTTATCTCCATTCATTTACAACAAACATATTATACTCTCAAAAAATAATTCGGGAATCGAAGATAAACAAACTTGTCAAATAAATAACAGAAAAGCCTGACAAGAAAATAATCTAAAATTTAACAAATTTCATGTAACAATTATTTATATATTTAAGTTACTATATTTAAGGTTTTAAGAAATATGTATTAAACAAATAAGTAAAATGAAAGGGATAATCATTCTAACGGTTTGTATATTGACAGCAACGGCAGCTCTGGCAACAGAACCGGTCAACGAAACACTCTCCATCGAAGCAGATTTCAATACAGCAACTGCCAAATCGAAACAACTATCGAAGGCACAGGTCCTGATATTCTCAGCCAAATGGTGTGCACCTTGTATAAAAATGAAGGAGAACACGCTGACTGATGGTGCAGTTGTCCGTTTTCTGAACGACAATACCATCAACTCCGTAGTTGACATCGACACACGCGAAGGGTTCAGGCTGATGTCGGAGTTTGAAGTTAAGGAATTGCCATCTGTTATCATTCTTGATGAAAATGGTACTGAAATAGCCAGAAAGAAGGAATTCTTATCTTCTACAGCAATGTTAAAATTTGTAGCATCTGCAACAACAAATGTTACAAGCAAAAAAGCAAATATAGACACTATTAACAAAGCTGAAAAAAGAATCCAAGAAACCAATACTACCAAATCCGGTACAACTCCATCGGTTCCGGTGGTCAATGTTCAAAATCAAAGCAAAGTGCCGAACGTTGCAGCGAATACTTATGGTGTACAGATTGGTGTATTTTCAAATATCGAGACAGCCTTGGCCGAAACTATCCGGATACAAAAACTGTTGGCAGACCGTGACATTCTAATACTCAACAAGCAAAACCAGATAAGATTGGTCATCGGTGTTTACATAAGTAAGGAATCTGCTCAAAAAATTAAGGCTGAACTTAAAGAAAACGGTTTAGATGGCTTCGTTAAAGACCTTTCTTCACTTTAAATATTGAAAAAAATATAAAGTTTGGTTAGCTTTGTGGCGAATTTTAATGCCATGGCTTCCAATACCGTTCTGCTTACTAATATCCGGTCACTTTTCCAGACCCGAACTGACCTAAAAACTCCGGTTAAAGGCAAGGATCTTTCTGTACTTCCTTCGATTAATAATGCATTTCTGCTCATCAAAGACGGACAGATAGAAGATTTTGGTTCGATGTCTTCTCTGCCAAGCTTAAATGTACCTATCATTGACTGTACAGGACAGAGCGTGTTGCCCGCATGGTGTGATTCGCACACACATATAGTGTATGACGGTAGTCGTGAGGCCGAGTTCGTTGATAAAATACACGGACTTTCTTATGAAGACATTGCAAAACGAGGAGGTGGCATTCTCAATTCGGCTGCAAGGCTCAGAACCGCTACAGAAGATGAATTATTTGACCAGGCTTCTGCACGACTTAAAGAAGTCATCGGATACGGGACGGGGGCTCTCGAAATAAAAAGCGGATATGGTTTGTCAAAAGACAGTGAACTTAAAATGCTCAGGGTCATTCGCCGGCTGAAACAATCCACCGACTGTCTTATCAAATCCACTTTTTTGGCTGCACACGCAGTACCACTTGAGTACAAGGGCAGACAGGCGGAATATGTATCGCACATCATCAACGATATGTTGCCGGAAGTAGCAGGCGAAGGACTTGCCGACTATATGGATGTGTTCTGTGACAGAGGCTTTTTTACCACAGAAGATACCGACAGATTACTGGAAGCTGGCTGGAAGTATGGGTTGAAACCCAAAATACACGCCAATGAACTGGACTTTTCAGGTGGCATACAGACAGGTGTAAAACACTCAGCTATTTCAGTCGATCATCTTGAATGCGTTGGAGAAGACGAAATCAATGCACTACTCAACAGCACCACCATACCAACTCTTTTACCATCTACAGCCTTTTTTCTGAAACTCGAATATGCACCTGCACGTAAAATGATTGATGCCGGGCTGCCTGTAGCTATAGCAACAGATTACAACCCGGGTTCGAGTCCTTCCGGAAGGATGAGTTTCGTTATTTCATTATCTTGTATTTATATGAAAATGTTACCTGAAGAAGCAATAAATGCAGCGACCATCAACGGTGCTTGTGCCATGGAAGTACAAGATACATACGGCATGATAGCTAAAGGATATGAAGGTAGTATCATCATTACAAAAAATATTCCTTCACTGGCATATTTACCCTATTCTTTTGGCAGCGATTTGGTTGACAAAGTCATCTTAAAAGGAAAATTACAATAAAATTATGTCTAAGTAATTTTATTGTAATTAATATTCCCGGAATGGAAATAAAAATCAGTAAAAGACGTTAAGCCAATTTTAGATTCTATCACAACAGACCTGGCAAAAAAAGCCTTAACAAGTAATAAAAAATGATAAAAAGAATAATCCCAATTGTCGTATTGCAATTTTTTGCTGTATTGATATTTGCTCAAACTCCTTATTCTATATCTTTCGATGGCAAAGCAGCCCCCATATCTTTAAAAGAGCTTAAATGCAATAATGCAGGCACTGCAACAGTCAGCCTGGGTGCAGGTGTACAGTCCAATGACCCGGTATATCTTTGTTTTGGCGATTCGCTTTTCATAGACCATCAAGGCGGCCAGGACCTTGCCGGAGACCCTGTACCAGCTACACCACCCGGTATTGGGTATGCATTTTATAAAAACGCGCCTACCGTACCTGGCCAGACATTAAGTGCTATCCTTTCAGATCCTTCAGTTCTAAATATTCCGCCCGCTCCGGGTGGTCTGTGGGTAGCCACCGGCAAAACTCCTTCGGGTGATATGTATTTTAAGAACAACGGTAGTCTGCAATTGCTGTTCAATGGCGGCAAACCTGTACAAATATGGTTCGCACCTATTACACTTGATGACTGGGCCAATAAAAAATTTGAAGGCACACCCGCCGGAAATTGTGTCGATGTAAATATAAATAATGCATTTCCGGTAGTTTATTTAAATAAAATCACCTACGCCAACTTTACATCTACAACCGGTATGGGGGGTAGCTTTCAAGGCACATTCATTGTAAAAGGCGGTCTTCCTGAATATCTTGGTGCACAGAATTATACCATTAATATTTACCTTAAAGCCAATCCGGCTATCAAAGGCAATATTACCTCTGGTCCTGCAAAACACGGCTCATCTGTTTCTTACAACGTTCCACAAGGTGGCACCTACGTCATCGAAATCTCAGACGGCAAAACCTGCGAATTCAAGTCTGAGGTCCAGTTTCCGGCTGTTACATATACTATTGGTCAGGGCCTTGGTTACAAAAATGATACAGTATGTATAGACATTACAGTTGATAACTGGGAAAAAGTAGTAGGACAAACACTTTATTTCTTCTATGACACAAATGTACTCGAATATGTAAGCGGCAAATTTGTAAGTGACTTCAATAATTCGACTATACTTTTTAATGAAAATACAAAAGGTGAAGTAATTAATCTTTTTGTAGCAAGTGATACAGACAATGGATATACCTTGCCCGACGGTTCCAAATTATTTGAGCTTTGCTTTAAGCTTATCGGCAATCCATTAGATTGCAGCAAGATATATATAGATGAGCTCAGCCCTACTGAAGTACCAAACACTTCTGTTACAGACGGCAGTTTTAACTATACTGATGCACTGCAGAACTTCATCGAAGGTGAAATCTGTATTTTACCTCAAAATACTGGTCTGCAGGTGGCTACAACAGTTGTACAGCCTATCTGCAATGGCAGTACAGATGGCAGCATACAACTCGTAACGCTTGGTGGCAAGGCACCATATACATACAACTGGGTAAAAGTAGGCTCACCTGGAGTCAATGGCAATGGCAATATTCCGGCACTCGGTGGTGCAGGCATCATCAACGGTCTGGCATCAGGTATTTATACCATTACTGTTACCGACAACAGTCAACCCATAGAAACTCAAACCCTTACCATACAGGTACAGCAACCTGGTGTTATTACACCTCAATTCAACATACAGCAGCCTACCTGCCATGATGCAAACGACGGTTTCATTGATGTAATACTCACCAATGGAGGCACTCAACCATACAGTTATTCTTGGAGTACCGGGCTCAACGGGCCCAATGCTACTTCGCTGTCAAACATCGGCAACGGCAGTTACAAGCTTACCATTACAGACTCTAACCAATGTACTGCAGAATTTACCAATGTGCTCAATAAGGCAGAAGTAATTGTCAGCCTCGCAAGCAAGCAGGACATAGGATGCGGCGGTACAGGTAAAGGATCCGCCACTCTGGACATCACCGGAGGTGTAGCACCTTACGATTTTCTTTGGAATGATGGCAATATTTCAGGACCTACACGAACAGATCTTGATGCCGGCAATTACAGTGTCACAGTAACCGACGTTGAGGGATGTTCGAACACTCTAAATGTTACTATCATTCAGGTATCTGGTATTACTATCACAGGATTTGATTCTGTTAGTGTAAAATGTGGTGAAGACTCAAATGGCCAGTTGACTGTTAAAACCAATATCCCAACCGGTTCTACCATAGTATCATATTCATGGAGCGGTCCATCCGCCACTACCAATACCGCTACGATTACTAATTTGAAATCTGGAAAGTATTTTGTTACCATTACTGACAATAATGGTTGTGCCGCTATTGACTCCGCAACGTTGTGGAGCCCGGCACCCATTTCACTTTTAAACAAAACCCTCGTAAGCCCTAAATGCTTTGGCGATAAAAATGGTTCGATAGCCGTACAAATGTCAGGTGGCACCCCACCATATTCATACACATGGAGTACCAATCCGGGAGTCCCTACATCACAGGCGGTTATAGCCAGTCTTGGTGCAGGCACATATTATGTATCTGTCACAGATGCCAAGAACTGTGGGCCATACATAGAAACTATTGTGCTCAACGACCCGCCAAAGATAACACTTCAGTTTCTTAACATTGCCGCACCAACGTGTGCTACAGGTACTTGTACCGGAACGGCATTTGCAGATGCTCTGTACAGCGATGGCAACCCGGGCACATTTAAGTTCGTTTGGGAATCAGCCGAAATATTTACCGGTGTGAATGCTAGTGTTGCCCTACAGCTATGCTCCGGATGGCAATCCGTAACAGTCACTGACAACAATTGTGGTATCATTGACTCAGTATTGATACCTGCCGCTCAGGAAATAGAAATCATACCGGCAGAGATAAAAAACACTACGTGCAATGGCCTGACAGACGGTTCCATCACGGTAAATCTTAACGGAGGAGTAGCGCCCTATACTTATAACTGGTCAACCGGCACTTCTACTACAAATATACTTGGTAACCTCGCACCCGGCACCTACCAGCTTACTATTACGGATGCTAAGGGATGCAGCAGTATTTCTATACCATATATCATCAATGAGCCACCTGTACTTCAAGCACAGTTAGATCCGAATATTACACACGGTATCACTTGCTCCAGTGATTCTGATGGTGAAATTCAGGTATTTTTCACCGGAGGCAACTCTGGTGTTACCACATACACCTGGAGCCCGAATGTATCCACTACCGAATACGCAGGCAATCTAGGTGCAGGTATCTACTCTGTAACTGTTACCGATGCCAAGGGTTGTACAGATTCTGTATCTTATACCATCCAGCCACCATCGCCACTCACGGCAGTCATTCCTACCCCTGAAGAACCTGAATGTAATGGTTTCCAGACCTTTGTGACAGTGACTTCAGCAGCAGGTGGCAGTGGACCGGACTATACATTCTCAGTTGACAACGGACCTGCATTACCTATTGGTCAGCTGGTATCCATTTTTGCCGGAGATCACCTGATAACGGTGTTTGATAAAAAAGGCTGCTATATTGATGAGGTAGTCAGTATAAGTGAGCCAGCACCTGTATCCGTTAACCTTGGACCGGATATAGAGGTAGAACTCGGTGACAGCATACAGTTAAACCCTCAGGGGCTACCATCAAACATGGCTACCATAACATGGACACCTGCTGAAGCATTCAACAACCCCAATACACTTAATCCGTATATTTATCCGACAGAACCAATTGAAGTAAAACTTACTATCACCGACGACAAAGGATGTATCGGTTCAGATGTACTATTTATTGATGTAGATAACAACCGCAATGTATATATTCCGAATGCATTTTCACCTGATGCTGACGGCATTAATGATGTATTCAGGGTAGGTACCGGCACCGGTGTTGTCAAAATCAATTACATGAAAATCTTCGACCGTTGGGGAGCATTGCTGTATGAAGCCAAAGATATACCTGCAGGTGACTACACTACGGGCTGGGACGGAAAAGTAAACGGACAAAGATTAAATCCATGTGTGGTAGTATATATCATTGAAGTAGAATTCCTCGATGGTGTAAAACTATTATACAGAGGCGAAATAAATATCATCCGGTAAAATATTCTTTGATCGAAACTGCATTTCTTAACTTATTCTTATGCCGGCATAGCGCCGGAATAAGAATAAGTTAAAACTTAATACACAGAAATATTTTACCCATAAATGGGTACTAACAAGCGGACGTGTCGTTAAAGAAGGTCAGTTGTTAATTTTTGTGCTTTGCCATCTGAGCAGTTTCCACCTACACTTTTGTTTTTGGTAAACGGCGGTATATTTAAGCCGTATATCAAAATCTTTCGAATCATATACTCCGTTTACTCTGAGGATGCCATTTGTAAAGGTAAATTTTCCTTTTGTAAAATAGGCAGTTTGCTCTATATCCATCGTCCGGTACCGGATTTTGCCTGATGCAATATTGGCCAGATGTAGTGCCTTATCTTCTTCAACTGCATTCGAATGTATGTATAAAAGATTGTCACACAATAACTTGTCAAGCATTAGAACATCTGATTTTGTCATCATCTGCATTCGAAGCTCTTCCGGTGCAAATGCTTTCACATTGGCACTGGGCTGGCCAATAGAAGTAACTGAATGTATAAAACCAATAAAAATGAAGCAGAGTTTCATCATAATTATTCCTAATTTGGGCACAAATTTAATCCAGACCACGCATTATGAATTTTAACAGAAAGAATTCGTACAAGAAAATCCATAAAAAAATTAAAGTGAACGCTGGGTAATGAGTTTTGGAAATGGAAATGAATGAATAATGATTTGAAGTAAAGAGTCTAATTCGTTGAATGGGCTTGACAAGATGAAGCTTGTAACAATCTAAACTTTGATGACATAGGGTAAAAAACGGACGAAAATGCAACAACAGATGCATAACAACTTGGTATTAAAACTTTTAAAGCAACGCATTTTCAACATATTGAAAATACTTGTTATCGCAATAAGTATTCGCGCAATGAACGGATGTACGGCTAATATTGGAGATTCTGCAGAATTTCACTACAACCCGATTAAATTAGATCACGATACTAATTTCTCAAAAGGCGAATTGTTCCGGATTCAGTCGGATCAACTTGAAGAAGCCTCCGGTATAGCTGCCAGTGCATACTCACCCGGGCATTATTACGTACATAATGACAGTGGCAATCCTGAAGAAATTTATCTGATAGACAGTCTGGGTGCATTGAAAGTAAAAATTTTACTGAAAGGAATAAAAAACCGTGACTGGGAAGACATCTGTACAGGACCCGGACCAGAAAAAGGGAAAAATTATATTTACCTGAGCGATATCGGCGATAACCAGTACATCCACAGAAAATACAATATCTACCGTTTTGAAGAACCCAAGATTCCGGTAGGAAAATTCCCAAAGGAATTCATTGTAAGCGATATAAGTAAATTTACCTTCAGTTATCCAGACAAAGTCAGCTACAATGCAGAAGCATTTATGACCGACAAAACAACCGGCGCATCATATATTATCACCAAGTCAAAGTACAGTTCAGTATATTCGCTTACATTGCCAGCAACACCTTTGGGCAATATTATTGCACAACACATTACAGATTTGCCTATAGCCGAAGTAACAGGTGCCGACATTTCAGCCAAAGGCGACATACTCATTAAAGATTATACCAGAGTATATTTGTGGAAGAACATTCATTCCATACCGACAGATAGCCTCATCAAGACCATACCAGTTGAATCATCTTACACAATAGAGCCTCAGGGTGAAGGAATCTGCTGGGATCTGAATGGAAAAAGCTATGTCACCATCAGCGAAGTACGGCATTTGTCCGGACAATATTTGATAAGGTATTATGGAAAATAGCTTTAGCAATAATACCATGGGAATAAAAATAAAAAAAGGCTCTCCAGAATCTGGAAAGCCTTTGGCGCATCTTCTAGGACTTGAACCTAGGACCTACGGATTAACAGTCCGCCGCTCTAACCGACTGAGCTAAAGATGCAATTGCTTCAAAAGCGATGCAAATGTATGACAATTAAAAATAATTTGCAATATTTGCAGAATCATTTTTTAAAAAAAATTTTTTATGAGCTTATTAGTTGTAGGAACAGTGGCATTTGACTCTATAAAAACGCCATTTGGAAGTGTTGAAAAAGTAATAGGTGGAGCAGCAACATACATTTCATGGGCTGCAACTTTCTATTATCGAAATGTAAAACTTGTTTCGGTCATAGGTGACGACTGGCCGGAAACTGAAATCCACCACTTGAGAGCAAGAGGAGTAGATACCGAAGGGTTACAGATAAGAAAAGGCCAGAAATCATTTTTCTGGGAAGGCAAATACAACAACGATATGAACTCGCGAGACACATTGGCCACCGACCTCAATGTTCTTGCCGACTTTGACCCCATACTACCAGAATCGTATAAAAAATCAAGGTATGTGATGCTTGGCAACCTAACGCCGGATATACAACTGAGGGTTTTAGAACAACTAACAGCAAGACCTAAGCTCATCGTAATGGACACCATGAACTATTGGATGGATGTAGCAATGCCTTCTTTGAAGAAAGTGCTGAGTAAGGTTGATTTACTTACTATCAATGACGATGAAGCACGACAGCTATCCGGAGAGCATTCTTTGGTGAAAGCTGCAAATGCTATCCTCAAAATGGGGCCGAGTTATTTGGTCATCAAAAAAGGTGAGCATGGTGCTCTACTGTTCTACCGCAATTCAATTTTCTTTGCACCTGCCCTACCTCTACAGGATGTCGTTGACCCAACCGGTGCAGGTGATACATTTGCCGGTGGATTCATCGGATACCTCGCACAATCGGACAATATTCAGTACAACTATATGAAACGTGCTATGATTTACGGTTCGGCTATGGCATCACTTTGTGTAGAAGAATTCAGTCTGCAAAAGATACAAACGCTTACGCACGATGAGATTGTTGACAGACTCAATGAATTTGTAAAACTCACAAAGTTTAATATCAAATTGAATTATGATAGTAATGATGATGAATAAAACGTCGGTATAAAAGCCAATTATACAGTTGATTACTTATTAGCCAACTGACCGCAGGCTGCATCAATATCCTTGCCTCTCGATTTGCGTACTGTTACCATAACACCGGCATTTCGCAATTTTTGAGCAAACTCATCAACCTTATCATCAGGTGCATGACCAAAGGGCGCATTCTCTATCGGGTTGTATTCGATAATGTTAATACGCGCGGGCACTTTCTTATATATTTTTATGAGATTCTCTGCATCCTCGTCCTCAAGATTAAAGTCACGCAATGCAATGTATTCAAATGTCAAACGATTGTTGGTCTTCTGCTGGAAATACCTTAAAGCCTCAATTAGCGATTTCAGGTCATTCGTTTCATTTATTGGCATGATGGTATTTCGCTTCACATCATCGGGTGCATGAAGCGAGACAGCCAGATTAAACTTCACCTCATCATCGGCCAGTTTACAGATCATCTTCGATATACCTGCAGTGCTTACTGTGATACGTCTGGGCGACATATTAAGCCCATCAGGCGATGTAATAAGACGAATACTATCTAGCACATTGCGGTAAGCTAACATAGGTTCGCCCATACCCATATATACAATGTTAGTCAAAGGCTTTCCGTATTGGTGCAGGCATTGAGTATTGACCATTACCACCTGATCGTATATTTCGGCAGGTGAAAGATTTCGTATTCGACCCATACGGCCCGTAGCACAAAAAGTACAGGCAAGAGAACACCCCACCTGACAGGATACACAAACCGTAAAACGATCATCTTCGGGCACTGGTATCAGCACAGATTCTATAAGGTAACCATCGCTCAATCTGAATCTTGACTTTATAGTACCATCCATACTAAACTGTGCTGTGTCAAGTACCAATGGGTAAAATGCAAACTGCTCTTTTAGCTTTTGAATTAAAGATTTAGGTAAATTGGTCATTTCATCGAATGATACGACCGACTTTTTCCACATCCATTCCTGAATCTGCTTTACCCTAAAAGACGGTTCATCATTAGCTGCTAAGGCAGCCTTCAGTTCCTGTTCAGAAATCTTTCTTATATCAGTCAAATTACCCATTGTGTTGCAAAATTACAAACAATTTTATCATTTGGGACGTTCTGTTATGGATTCATAGGTTTATCTTTGTGCCTTTAAAGTAAAAAAAATGAAAAAAAATCTGTTTGTTGTCTGTATCTTGCTGATTTCTGTCAATTTCGCCCAAGCGCAATTGCCATTCAAACTTGGCTTTAAAGCCGGACTAAATGCTTCCAGATTCCTTGGTCCTGCCGAAACAGACAACGACGGAAATACACTCGAAAAATTCAGTAACAATACAGGCTTTCTGGTTGGTGTCAATGCCGGCTTTCCATTTAACAATATATTTGGCGCGCGAGTGGAGCTCCAATACAGTATCAACGGAGGTAGAAGACTATTCGAATCGCAAAATGCATATCAAAAGTTTACCACTATTGACTCTAAGCCAATTGTTACCACCGGCTACAAACGATATAATCTGAACACCTTCAACAGCTATATCCAATTGCCCGTGAGCTTGTATGCCAAACTCTTCAAAAAAATAGAAATATCAGCCGGCATCAGCCCTGGCTTTCTCATTTCATCAACAGGAACAGGCGAAATAAAGCATGTATTCAACGGTACTACCACTTTAAAAGACAATACACTCGTACAAGAGCTCGACTATAACTACGGGAGTGACAAAATCGGCTCCATAGCCGGCAATCCGGTAAACTTTAACCTGAACACCGAAGCCATAGCTACTCGGAGCATCTTGAATGCCTACGAAAACTTTACAGAAAAATCCGGCGGATACTATGAAAGCTTTGATCTTGGAGCCTTGCTAGGTCTTGCTTACTATTTCAACAGTTCACTTTATCTTGGCGCTAATATGTATTATGGCCTTAAAGATGTAAGTCGCGAAACATACGATATCTCATTACAAAAACTTGACGCTGGCAAATTTATCAAGCGAAATGATTTTGACCGTAATTTTGCGCTACAATTCATGCTTGGTTTCCAGTTCTAATTATAATCATCCATTCAGTGCTCATATACCAAAGCTTTCTATGGCTGCGGCTTTGTATCAAGCTTTGAATTTTATGCTCTGAACTTTTATTCTTGACTCAACTTGCCACGTGTATTTGATTGAAGATACAAGACCAAATTACCGTTCTGACCATTCATTCTCTGCTATATAAATACCTTTGAGGTATCTGACTATCAAACAATACACCGGATACTCATAGTCAATAATCTTTAAGGCTATATCAATACTCTACCATCCGAACAAAAAATAACCTGGCCTCAGTCGGTGAGTAGCACTAACACCGCTACACTACACTACACTACACTACAAGCAATGCCTGAAAATCATTACAACCAACATTCAGCCGCTAAAAGTCGCCACCAAATCACACTCTCAAAATTTAACCCGAGTTACTAACCTGAGTTACTAACCTGGGTTGCTAACCTGAGTTATTAATCTGTATTCTTAACCTAAGTTCATAAATTATGCTCCTAACCTGTGTGCTCAACTTGCGAACCCTACCTGCCTGTATAAAAAATCTGCCCATATTTTTACCTATCGGTAAATATTTGTCCTATCACATAACAGAACCTGAAGATGGATGTAAAGGGAGCAGTACACACAAAAAATCCCCAAAGGTTGTAACCTGTGGGGATGGGTTTGGTGGTTATCTCAGAAGTTTGTTAATTTTTATCTTAACATATACATGTTTCTTCTAATAAGTAACCAATACCAAGCAAATGTAATGCCAAATTTTAACATTACTTCTGCCCCATCCCACATTACAAAAACTCTGTTTATCTAAAACAAAACTCAGTCAATAATTAACCACAACTTGAAAGACTCAAAATGACATCAGTACATTCTTTTATACCCTTACCTGCCATGTCCCACAATCTTTTCTTCAAAAACAGACCGGTAATCTAATAACAAGTAAACCCTGAAACACGATTACAACTCCTGACCAAAATACTCTGAAATGATTCGTGACTCGGTATCACCGACTGCATATTTTCCACATTCTATACCTTCGAGATACTGTTTGCTAAGGCCTGTATATTTTGCAAGCTCAGCAGTTGTTAGTTGATACGACTGCCTTAACTGCTTGACCCTATATCCAACACCTTCATTGGAAGGTAACTGAAACTGTGACCTCAAAGGCAATACAAACAAAACTGCCAATAATCCAATGATAAATAACCTGATGATGCTTGACTTCTTCATAATTTAATGCTTTTTAATTGTAAAATGTTTTTATCAATGCAAATATAAAACAACTTGTATTTATAAACAAAATGTTTTTTTAATTTTTTTAAAAAATATTTTACTTCCTTCAATTTTTATCAAAAACTGAAGAAAAATCGTACTTTAGCCTTGAAAAAACACCACAACATGAAACTACTGGAAGGTAAGAATGCACTCATCACAGGAGGAAGCCGCGGAATAGGTGCTGCTATCGTTAAAAAATTTGCCGAACAAGGTGCCAATGTTGCATTTACTTATGTGTCGTCGGCAACTAAAGCCGAAGCATTGCGTGATGAACTTCGTGCCTTGGGTGTCAAAGCCGAATGCTATAAGAGTGATGCTGCCGATTTCAAACAAGCCGGAGATTTGGTAGCTGCAGTGCAGACCGACCTAGGCCCGGTGAATATTTTAATAAACAATGCAGGCATTACACGTGATACGTTGATGCTCCGGATGTCGGAACAACAATGGGATGAGGTAATACACACAAACCTCAAATCGGTATTTAACCTTACCAAACACTGCATGAAGGCGATGCTGCGCACTGGCGGCTCTATCATCAACATGTCGTCTGTAGTTGGTGTGTTTGGCAATGCCGGCCAGGCCAATTATGCAGCATCCAAAGCTGGTATCATCGGCTTTTCAAAGTCCATTGCCAAAGAAGTCGGCTCAAGAAACATCCGTACCAACGTGATTGCTCCCGGATTCATCGATACAGAAATGACCGGCGAGCTCGATGAAAAAACAAAAGAAGCTTTTCTATCAGGCATACCTATGAAGCGATACGGCACTGCTGAAGAAGTAGCAAACTTATGTGTTTTCTTAGGTTCAGACATGTCTTCTTACATCAACGGGCAGGTCATCAGCATCTGTGGCGGACTCAACGTGTAGAATATCCAATTACTTACATTGTATGACAACAAGCATACAAGAAAGTATATTTTATTTTAAAACTAAAGATCGCCTTGCTGAGGCCGGATAATTATTTCTTCTACGACTGCTGATTTACCCAGCTGGCTTGCAGCATACACCGTATCGGCAATATCCGCTGCCTGCACCAGGCGCTCTACGGGCAAATCGGCTCCTGCCCATGAATCGCTCCAGGTAGCCCCCGGCAATATTGCAGTTACTTTTATGGTTGAATCCTTGAGTTCTTCGCGCAGGCATTTTGAGAAACCAAGCAAGGCAAACTTCGATATACTATAAGCACCCCCGTTAGGGTATGCAAGAATGCTTGCTATACTGCACATATTAAATATATGCGCTGCCGGCTGCTTTTTGAGTGACGGCATCAACATCCGCGTAAAATTATAGGCACTGTACAGGTTGACTTCCATCATTTTCTCCAGTGTCCCTTCGTCGGCTGTCAGCACTTCACCCGGAAAATACACACCTGCATTGTTGACCACTACATCCACTACCGGAAACCTTGCAAGTAGATGATTAGCAAAAGCCTGCAGCTGCACTTTACTGTTGACATCCGCCCTGAATGTAAAAATTTCGGATTCCGGATAATGTTCTGTCCAGTATATAGCCATTTGCTTAAGGTCTTCTTTATTTCTGGCACAAACAGCTACATGATAGCCGTTTTGTGCAAATTTTTCAGCTATCGCCCTGCCTATTCCCTTGGTTGCTCCGGTTATTGCTATTACTTTTTTCATATAACTATTAAGAAATGAATGTTGAGTAAAAATACAGAATCTGTTGATCATTTTCCAAAAAAATATACTACACAAGTCAATAGAAGTATAAATATATAGAAGATGCTTCCAAAAATAATCTAAATTTGCCAGTGAAACTTCAATCGCTGAAGAATATAAGCAAGCTGGTATGTTCAGAAATTTCTTTTTCCATTTTGGCCGTTATGTCCAAATGCTAAAACTCTCCCTTGGCAAACCGGAGAAGTTCTACATGTACTGGAACGAAATGCTGCGTATGATGAACGATATAGGCATCGGTTCGCTGGTCATTGTCATACTTATTTCAGTGTTTATCGGTGCGGTTACTGCCATACAGTTTGCCTACCAACTCGGTGGTCAACTGATACCCAAATATTACATTGGCTATGTAGTACGCGACATGACCATCATAGAACTTGCCCCTACCATCACAGGGCTTGTACTTGCCGGAAAAGTAGGCTCAAACATTGCAGCCGAAGTAGGTGCCATGCGCCAAAAGGAACACATCGATGCAATGGAGATAATGGGCGTCAACACAGCCGGTTATATTGTATTGCCAAAGATCTTGGCAGCCTTAGTCGTCATCCCGATGCTGGTAGCCATAGCAGCATTCGTAGGTATAGTAGGCGGCTACCTTTCTAGTGTACCTACCGGATGGCTTACCTCTACAGACTATGTCAAAGGACTTCACGAATTCTTTCTGCCACGCAATGTATCTATGATGTATGTCAAAGCGACAGTTTTTGCTTTCATTCTCACTTCGGTGTCGTGCTACCAAGGTTATTACGTCAAAGGTGGCAATATCGAACTCGGTGAGGCTAGCACCCGTGCTGTCGTGTACAGCAATATTCTCATTTTATTGTCAGATTATGTAATCGCAGTATTGTTGACAGGATGATAAGAGCAGAAAATATAGTTAAGGAATTCAACGGCAATCTGGTTCTCAAAGGCATCAGCGCTGAGTTTTATCCGGGCAAAACCAACCTCATCATTGGTAGAAGTGGCGCCGGCAAAACAGTTTTCCTCAAGACACTCGTAGGCCTCAACCAGCCAACTTCAGGTAAAATATGGTACGGCAATACCGACTTGTTCAGTCTTGATAAAAAAGCCTTGCGAAAAATAAGAATGGAGGTAGGTATGCTCTTCCAAGGCTCTGCCTTGTTCGATTCTTTGACTACCGAACAAAATATCCGCTTCCCGCTCGATATGTTCACCAACATGACCAAAAAAGAAAAAATCGACCGCGTCAATTATTGCCTGGCTCGTGTCAATCTCGAAAACGCCAATAACAAGTATCCTTCCGAACTGAGCGGCGGTATGCAAAAACGCGTAGGCATAGCCCGAGCCATCGTTCTGGAGCCCAAATACCTGTTCTGCGATGAACCCAACTCCGGACTCGACCCAAAAACATCCATACTCATCGACGAACTGATAAAGTCTATAACAGTAGAAAACAACATTACCACCATCATCAATACGCACGACATGAACAGTGTAATGGAGATAGGTGACAATATCGTATTCCTCCACAATGGCCTCGTCGAATGGAATGGCAACAAAAGCCAAGTACTCGGTAGCAACAACGAACTCCTACAGGAATTCATCTTTGCCTCCCCTTTCCTTCGCCGTCTGCGTGATGCAGCAAGAAAATTATAAAAAACTGCTCTCTGAATATTATGCCTTCACCTCAGAAGTCTGTGATTTTGAAAGGCAAGATGTCATAAAACCAATAACAGAGATAAGACCGGATAACAGTAAAAATTGTTCCATGTGTTCAAGGGATTAATGTATGTTTAAAAAATATGTTTGATATGTTACTACAAAAATACGACAACATATTTAATTTACAAATATTTATTTAATTATTTTTTAAAAATATCTCATATTCATACGAATCTATATATGTTTCGGTTGTCTGTTAGCAGCTTTTAGCTAAGCAATGGTACCGTTTTGCCTACCACCGATCTACATAAATTAGAATACGGCCAAAATATTCAGCTTTTATTTTTTGGTATAATTAGGTGAAAATGTTTTATATTTGCACTTCCAATTCGATACCCACGTGGCGAAATTGGTAGACGTGCTACTTTGAGGGGGTAGTGTCCTTACGGATGTGCTGGTTCGAATCCAGTCGTGGGTACTTTTTTCGATCATCTGCTTTTTACTGATTATCTTACTTTTGGATAATTAAAGTCACGCCTCTTTTCATTTTTCTTGCATAACCCTAATATTTCTGATCGGCCCGATAAAGATCGGTCAGGAATTACAAATTATTCCTCCACCTACTCAGGTGTCTCTACGTTATAGCATTATAGAATAATATTCCTACCAACAAAAATCCAAAAAAAAATTCCTGCCGGCAATAATACGCCCACCCTTCAAGCAATCTCTTATGAAAAATATAGTCCGTCACCGGAGCCTCGATACCGGCCTGCTTTCAATTAATAAATTTATCTTCCTGCCAATTCGCAGTATTGTTGTTGATGTAATTGGATATTTTTTGAAATGATTCGTCATTGCGGATGATATGGTCGTAAAAACGGGTTTGCCATTCAAATTCAAAACCCAAACGGTGGGCGTGTTTGGTAACGGCAGATTTATAGGAACCGAATGAAGGTAGATATTGAACGGGATTTGGGGGAAATATCCGCCATTTGTTCGTTTTTATCCGGTTGTTGTAGAGATGTTGCATGCAACGTCTCTACTGAATAATCAATACTTTCATAAGGGCGTCCCCCTGGCGGGTCAGGCTATCCGGCTTACTCCGTGCCGCCTTCTATCCTTGACGCATTTCATAAAGCAAAATAAACTAACCCAGACAAGTTATACTTTCAAATAGCATGGGTTTAAAATGAGTTTTATATTGGTGGAAGTCCCAATTCCTTTAAAAATTTATTATGTGTCTCTCTTGCTTTGTTAATGTCTTTGTCAAGGTCAACGAGTTTTTTGTTTACCTCTTTCAAGTCAATTATTTCTTCGTCTAATGATGTGCTTACATAACGTGAAATATTTAAGTTGAATTCGTTTTTAACAATTTCGTCCATTGTCACTCTACGAGCGTAACGAGTTTCTTCTGTTCGGTTTCTGTATGTGTTAACTATCTTGTCAATGTTCTCAGGAAGTAAACTGTTTTGTCGTTTACCTTTTTCAAAGTGGTCAACGGCATTGATAAACAAAACATCGTCAAACTTTTTGCACTTCTTTA